>REEL01000071.1 GCA_007695095.1 Chitinophagaceae bacterium
TCTTCAGTACAAAATTTACACTGCTAAAAACAGGAAATCAAGTAAAAGTAAATTTTTTAAGCGGGCAGCTTTTCATTCAGCGTTTCCCATATCATTTTTTTCAGATCTTCTAATCCTTCTTTATTGAAGGCTGATATGTAGGTGTAGGGAATGTCTTCAGGAATATCTTTTTTCAATAACTGCTTCAGCTCGATATCTACCAAATCTGCTTTGGAAATGGCTAAAATTCGCCTTTTGTACATCAGTTCCGGGTTATGGCTTTTCAATTCATGAACTAAAATATCATACTGCTTTCGTATATTATCTGCATCAGCAGGTACAAGAAACAACAGCATACTATTTCTTTCGATATGTCTCAAAAATCTTAAACCCAGCCCCTTGCCTTCATGAGCACCCTCAATAATTCCGGGGATATCGGCCATTACGAAAGATAAATTTTCCTTATAGGGGACAATCCCCAGCTGTGGTACAAGCGTTGTAAAAGCATAATCGGCAATTTTAGGTTTTGCCGCAGAAACCACCGAAAGTAAGGTTGATTTACCCGCATTTGGAAATCCTACCAAACCAACATCTGCCAATAGCTTCAATTCTAAAACTATAGCTTTTTCTTCTCCGGGAATTCCGGGTTGAGCATATCGTGGTGTTTGATTAACTGAAGTTTTAAAGTGGCTGTTTCCCAAGCCGCCTTTACCACCTTCCAGCAATACCATTTCTTCTCCATGCTCCAGTATTTCTCCTATTTTTTCGCCTGTATCAGCATCTTTGGCAATGGTTCCTATTGGAACCTCCAGAATTTGACTTTCGCCGGACTTACCACTTCTATTTCCTCCTTCTCCGGGCTTGCCATTGTCTGCAAAAATATGTTTTCTGTATTTCAGGTGGATTAATGTCCAGATTTGTTTGTTCCCCTTGATGATTACATGACCTCCATTGCCTCCATCTCCGCCATCAGGCCCGCCCTTAGGCACATATTTCTCTCTACGAAAATGAGCAGATCCCGATCCGCCACTTCCGGAACGGGCATAAATTTTTACATAATCGACAAAATTACTTTTTTCCACAATTTTTTTAATCAGGTGTAGACTTTCAACTCTTCTTTCAAAAGCTGAAAGGTCTCATCTATAGAGCCGGTTCCTTTAACCAGAGATAGTTTGTTATTCCTTTTGTAATATTCAGCTACGGGCTCTGTTTTTGACCTGTATTCAATAATTCGCTTACGAATAATACTCTCATCTTTATCATCGGGACGACCGGATGTTTCTCCCCGCTTCAGCAATCGCTTAACCAACTCTTCTTCATCAACGGTTAAAGCTAAAACAATACTGATAGAGGTATTTTTAAATTCTAAGAGTTTATCCAAAGCCTCTGCCTGAGCAACAGTTCTTGGAAATCCGTCAAAAATAAATCCTTTTGCATCTTCATTTTCATCTAACCGATTACTAATCATTCCAATCACCACTTCATCAGGAACTAAAAGCCCTTTATTCATAAAGTTTTTGGCTTCCATACCCAAAGGAGTACCTCTTGAAATTTCATCGCGCAGTAAATCACCCGTTGAAGTATGCAGTAGTTGATATTGTTCAACTATATTGGCTGCTTGCGTGCCTTTTCCGCTTCCCGGAGGGCCAAACAAAATAATATTTAACATTTATAATTCAAATTTCGCTTAAAGTCAATCAAAAGTACTAAATAAAAACAAAAAATGACTTGTAATCTGTTCTAAAATAAATTAAGCCTGTGAATTTATCAAGTTTTTGCATTAATTATCGGGATTTTCCAATGTCTTATCCACAATTCGTTGCAATTCTTCTCTGAGTTTTGTTTTTCGAACTTGTTTTAAAAAATGATGAGGAGATGCTGCTCTTTCAAGACAATCCTCTGCCGGACATCTTTCACAAGTATCATTAACTTCCCTTTCAACGATATCTTCATCATTCCAAAATTTTATTTTCCGCCTGAAGGTTTCATTCATTAGTATACCTATTGTTACACTTGTATTAGCATTTGAAGTAGGTTTTTTGGAGCGCCCGACGGAAATACAAAAATATTGGTTTTCAGAATTCATAAATCGGGAGCGCTGCAAACGTATCAGGTATCTTTGTTTTTTTTCTGCTTTTTGAATATTTTTTAATTCTCTGAGCAGACGAATACTAATCCATCTTCTGCAATAGTGTTCCTGGATCGGACTTCCATGAGGATTGTGAAGCATAGATAAGTGGAGCTCATGGGTGAGGTTGTAAATTTCACTTTCCCAACTATTATCGATTCGTAGAAAAAACAAACTTCTTATTTGAAAAAACTTCGGAAGTAAGGTCGTGAGCCTGTACATCAATACTTCCGGTGTTGCGTGATAATCTTCCATTAATTTAGAGAATGCTGACTCATTAAATTTTCGCTTTTGAAAAATGTTTTTTAACTTTTCACAAATTTGGTCAGCCGGCAATAGTAAGACCGTTGCAAAATAAGCCGACTTAAAGTTATTCAACATTAACTCAAAGCTGTTTTGCTCAATGTTTAAAGATGTGGAAGGTCGTTCTTTAATACCCATAAATGAAAAGCCCAGCTCCTTAGCTAACACAAAAATACGGGCATCTGCTTCTAATTGTGGATGTATATATAAAACAGGTTTTGAAGCTTCCACATAAATCATTCTGAATGGAGATGTGTTTTCATCTTGCATCATTTCCAAATCACGAATTTCATAGCCGTATTTATCTTTCAAAATTATCTCTAAAACCTCCGGATTCCTGACCGGCCGGTCTCCAAAGCCAAATTCTTCCCGAAATGTTCTCCCGGCTTTTTCTATTTCCGGAAAATAGTTGTCATACAATTCCTGATATGACCGGAGAGCCGCAAAGTAAAACTCCTCAGGACTCAAATCATAATTTCTCGAAAGCTCAATAATTGTGCTTATAAAAGCATTCAATTTGGCCGGTGCATTGGAAACCAAATCAGCTAACTTATTCAATTCCAGACCAAAAAGATCCAAAGGCATCTCCTGCAAAAAATTAGAATTCAATATTGCAGCAACTAATTTAAGCTTCTTGCTCATTTTGAGAGAGACAAGTTCGTCATAGGTGGTATCTAATGCAGCTGCTACAGATGCTATTTTTTCAGCTTTCGGGTATTTCTTACCCTTCTCAATCTCATTTAAATATGAAACGGACATTCCGGAAGCAGCAGCCAGTTCAGAAAGGTTCATTTCTTTTTCCTGTCTCAACTGCTTTAACTTCATCCCGAAAATTAAGCGTATGTTTTCTTCTTTTATCATTCAACTATTTAATATGGACAAATTTATACTTTTTTTTATAAATCAATTTTGAATACTTTCAGTAATCTACTCTATTGATTTTTTGAAATAGCCTCTTTTAATGATTTTTTGAAAGATGTCAGCTCATCCGGCCCCAGTATAATCTTTTTTCCATTACTTAGTTCTAACAGTAGCAAAATATCCCTCCTTCGTGTATAAAACACCATGTCTCCAAACTTTGCATTTCTGAACTTTCCGTAATAGCCGAAAACACCGCCATTTCCAAATGACCGCCAGGTATTTTTCATTTCATCTTTCTCAACTGCCCTTACCAGTATGATTTCAGAAAGTGGAATGCTTTTCGTTCCTAATTTTCGTAAAATATTCAGGTTTTTCTTTTCAATAACATATCCATAGGGCGCATATCCCCAGGTAAAAACAAGAATGAAGGAAAATAAAACTAACATTAAAGCCGGGATGGTAACAGGTTCTTCCGGTGCTCCTAACAAAATCAGAATCTGAAAAAATATTATAAACAAAAAGACGCCTCCAATCAAAAAAGTGATTATTCGGCAAATTTTATCGGGACTGGTTTTATACATCATTCTATTTTTTTTTGTAAAAATACAAACACTATATTACATTGAAGAAATGACAAACATTGATGCATAAACAATTTAAAATTAAAAATATCCTTAACTTTAGTTTTTTTTAAATCAACACCTATGTTTAAAAGGTTTCAACTAAGCTACTTTCTGAGTCTTACTTATCTTTTTTTTGGCCTTATATGGATTTATTTTTCAGACAGGTTTCTATTGTCAATAGTAGAAACGGATAATGGAGAATTGATTACAACCTTACAGTCCTATAAAGGATATGGATTTGTATTAGTAAGTACATTAGTTTTGTTTGTTCTTTCCGATTACCTGACAAAAACGCTTAGGGAAAGTAAAAAAAGTTATGAAGATTTATTCAAATTAAATCCTTTGTATACCTGGTTGGTCGATCAGAATACAAATAAGATTTTATTATGTAACGATGCTGCTATTGAAAAATACGGATATACAAAAGAAGAGTTTAAACAGCTGCATTATGATGAAATAGTGTACGAATCTGACTTATATAACCAGACTGAAACTCATTTGCAAAAAGATGGAAGCAAATCTCATGTTGAAGTAATAACCAAGCCTGCACAATATGAAAATAAAGAGGTGCTTATAGTTATTGCAAAAGACATCACAGAGAAGTTAGAATTGAATAAACGGATAAAGGACAAAAATGTAGAATTGGCAAAGTTTAAAAATGCAATTAGTAATTCCTCTTTGGTTTCAATTTGTGATGAAAAAGGAATTATAACAGAAGCAAACAAAAAATTTGCCGATGTAAGCAAATACTCTCTTGAAGAGCTTATAGGTAAGCCATACAATATTCTTAATTCCGGCTATCATGACAAAAGTTTTTTTAAAGACCTATGGACTACGATTTCTTCCGGAAAAGCCTGGAGAGGGGAAATATGTAATCGTACAAAAGACGGAGAGATTTATTGGGTTGACACAAATATTTTTCCTTTCGTCAACAAAGAAGGCAAAATCTATGAATACTTAAGTATTCGAAATGAAATAACAGAGAAAAAAGAGTTTCAGGAGAAGCTTTTGAAAATTAATAAAAAGCTTGATGCTGAGGTGATTCAAAGGACGAAAGAGCTTCAAATGGCTAATGAAAACTTAAAGTCTTTTAACTCAAGTCTTTCGTTTGATTTACAGAAACCAATTGTTGAAAGCATAAAAAATCTGGAATCTTTGAATAAAAACATAAGTGATAAATTAAATGAAAAAGACAAAAGTGATATAAAAAATGTTTTTTATTTTTTAAATAACGCACAAGCCCAAATTCTCAATTTAATGGCCTTTTCTATCATGGGAAATCATGAAAAACGTATTCAAAATCTGGATATGAATAAGATTGTAAACAATGCACTTAGTGAGCTTAAAGCAACTGAATTTCGCTTTTCTGAACACAAAATCGACGTTAAAGATTTGCCGGAAGGTTTAGGTGATGAAAAAATGATAGATCAGGTTGTTCGGGTTCTCCTTTCAAATGCATTAAAATTTTCAGCCAAAAAAGAAAACCCTATAATAGAAGTAGGGTGTTACATCAATCAAGAAAATTCGGAATGTATTTACTTTTTAAAAGATAACGGAATTGGAATTGAAAAAAGCAATCAAGACAAAATCTTTAATGGAATAATTAGCAAGACAGAACAAGAGAATTTTAGTGGAAATGGTGTTGGGCTCGCCATTGCAGATAGAATTATTATGAGACATGGCGGCAAAATATGGTTAGAATCCGAAATAAATGAAGGCTCTACTTTTTATTTTAGCTTACCCTGTGTAGAATAAAGATTTTATTCAGGTACAAAAAATACAGTCGATAAATCTCTGTGCTCTAATGGGTTTTGATGAAAGTTTCTAACGTATGGCTGTAAGATTCTGTGATCTTTGTAATAAAAAATCGGAATAATAGCTGCGTCTTCCATCATAATATTATCTGCAACTTCATACAACTGCATTCTTTCATCAAAATCTACTGTTTGTAAAGCTGCTTCGAAAACAGAATCATAGCGGGCGCTTCTGTAACGAATAGAATTCAAATAACTTTTATCGTCTTCCCGGTCGGGGATATGAATACTATGAAAAAGATTTAAAAAATATTCGGGGTCAGGATAGCTTCCAATCCAGCCTGAGCGCCAAAAATCTGTTTTACCGGTTTCTATATTTTCTAAATGTTGTGCAAAAGGTAAGCGGGTCATATTAACCCGTATATTTAGTGTTTCTTCTAACATTTTTTGAGCGGCCTCAGCTACCTGTTCATTCAGACCTCCACCGGTATTAATTTGTAAAGTGACAGGGGGAAATCCGTTTCCGTTGGGATAACCTGCTTTTGACATATATTCTCTGGCTTTTTCAGGATTATAAGAGTATCCGGTAACATTTTCTGCATTATAACCGGGCATAGATGGTGGGATAAAGCCGTTTTCAGCAGCAATGCCTGTTCCTTTTAATGTAAAATCTGCTATTGTTTGCCGGTTAATTGCATAATTAAATGCTTTTCTGACATTAATATCATCGAACAAGGGGTTAGTGTGTAAAAACCCATAATATTGAATGGCTAAAGTTGGCGTATATTGAAGCTGATACTTGCTATAGTCCGGCTGGAGTTCATCATTTCTGTTAATGACATCATAAATCAACTCTAAAGGCAATCGGTACATCATATCTAAATTCCCCTTTCTAAACTCTAATAGTTCTGCTTTTTTATCATTTATAAAGCTCACTCTTACGCCGTCAAGATAGGGTAAAGCATTACCATGCTCATCCACCCGCCAATAGTTTTCATTTCTGCTTAGTATCACTGTTTCATCCTGTCGGATTGCAGTAAGCTTAAAAGGACCTGTACCTACGGTATGAATTCTCATATCTCTACCGTATTTTTCATAGGCTTCATGAGGGAAAACTGAGGTGAAATTCATGGCCAGTATATACAAAAAACTGGCAAAGGGCTCCTCAAGTTCTATCTGAAGAGTGAAATCATCCAATGCTCTAATTCCGCTAACGCCTTCCGGCAAAGGGTTCCCTTCTATAGTAGAAGCATAATATTCATTTGCTCCTTTTACTCTGTTTTCAAATATCCAAAATCCCTGATTAGTGATGCTGGCTTCGCAAAGTTTGTTAAAGCTCCATACAAAGTCATGAGCATTTACCAGGCGTCCTTTCCCGTCAGGAAAACAAGGATCGTCATGAAAATATACATCCTGACGTAGTTGAAAAGTAAATAAAGTTGCCTGGCTGTCAATTTCCCACGATTCGGCTATTAGAGGTTCTATCAACAAGGTTTCCTGATTCATTTTTACCAATCCTTCATAAATTTGGTTAGCTATTCGGCTACCCCCTACTTCTGTGATATTATGCGGGTAAAGGCTCCTGAGGAACTCTACTTCATTTATACGAAAGACCCCCCCGTAATACTTCCCTCCATTTGCCTCTGTCAAAACTCTGGCTTGCTGCTGACCGGTGTCACAGGAGGTTAAAAACAGAAAAGAAGAAAATAAAAAAATGGAAAAAAAAGATTTTGCTGACATTCTATGGTTTTAAAAACTTGTGGTAAATACTAATTGATTCTGCTATTTATAATTTCTTCAACGATTTTAGGGTCCAGTAAAGTAGAGGTATCTCCAAGATTTGAAACATCCCCTTCTGCAACTTTCCGTAAAATCCGGCGCATAATCTTCCCGGATCTTGTTTTTGGCAACCCTGAAACCAATTGAATTTTATCCGGTTTGGCTATTTTCCCAATTTTTTGAGCGACCGTTTCAATGATTTCTGCCCGGATAGTATCTGAGTTACCTTCAATCTGTTCGCAAATCACAAAAGCATAAATTCCCTGCCCTTTGATTTCGTGCGGATAGCCAACAACTGCTGACTCTACAACTTTTTGATTAAAATTAATGGCTTCTTCTATTTCTGCTGTTCCAAAGCGATGCCCAGAAACATTTATAACATCATCTACCCGGCCAATTATTCTGTATAAGCCATCCTTATCTCTTTTTGCTCCATCTCCGGTAAAATAGTGATTTTTAAAAGCTGAAAAATATGTTTTTCGACAACGTTCATGGTCGCCATAAGTAGTTCGCAAAATAGATGGCCAGGGATATTTAATACACAATAAGCCTTCCTTTTCATTTTCGGTTATTTCTTTTCCGGATTTGCTTAACAATACCGGCTGAATTCCCGGAAGTGGTACTGCAGCATGGGCCGGTTTCATAGGCGTAAAATCTCCCATAGTTGAAATCATTATGCCGCCGGTTTCTGTCTGCCACCAGGTATCTACTACCGGGCAATTGCCTTTTCCGATTTCATTATAATACCAGTTCCAGGCTTCTTCATTTATGGGCTCACCAACCGTTCCCAAAATCTTCAGTGATTCAAGACTGTAGGGCTTTACATATTCTAATCCGGCTGCCATTAGTGAACGAATTGCTGTTGGTGCTGTATAAAAAATATTTACCATATGCTTATCAATTACCTGCCAAAATCTACCGGCATCCGGAAAAGTTGGAATTCCCTCAAAAGCTATGGTTGTAGCTCCCGTTAGCAGCGGTCCGTAAACTAAATAGCTGTGCCCTGTAATCCAACCAACATCCGCCGAACACCAATATACATCCTCCTCATTGTATTGAAATACATTTTCAAAAGAATATGCCGTATAAACCATATAGCCACCGCAGGTATGAACTACCCCTTTAGGTTTGCCGGTAGAACCGGACGTATATAAGATAAAAAGTAAATCCTCTGCGTCCATTTCTTCGGCTTCACATTCTTTGCTCACACCCTTCAATTCTTCATGCAGCCATAAGTCGCGACCTTCTTTCATATCTACTTTCTCGCCCACCCTCTCCGTTACAATTACTTTCTCAACTGAAGGACAATCTTTTACGGCAGTGTCAACTATACTTTTTAAAGAAATTTGCTTTGCTCCTCTATTTAAACCATCAGCTGTTAAAACCATACGTGCATTTGCATCTATAATTCTATCCGCTAATGCCTGAGCTGAAAATCCGGCAAAAACTATTGAGTGTACCGCTCCAATTCGGGCACATGCCAGCATTGCTATAACGGTTTCAATAATCATAGGCATGTAAATACAAACTCTGTCGCCTTTTTTTACATCATTCTTTTTGAGGACATTGGCAAACTGACAAACTTTTTCATAAAGTTCTCTGTATGTAAGGCTTAAAAACTTTTCGTCCGGATCATTCGGCTCCCAGATTAAAGCTGTCTTATCTCCTCTTTTCTCCAAATGACGGTCTAAACAATTTTCGGTAATATTCAGCTTTCCATTTATAAACCACTTTACATCAGGCTTTTGAAAGTCCCATTCACAAACCTTGTCCCATGTTTTTCTCCAGGTGAAATTCCGGGCAACATCTTCCCAAAAAGCTTCCGGGTTTTCAAGGCTTTTCTTTTTAGCTTTTTCAAAAGACTCCGGGCTATTTATTCTGTAACTCATTTTTCAAATTTTTGGACTTAAAGTTAACAATCTTTAATAAAAATGTAACTATTCCCCATTAACATCTCCTTTGAAATGGCTAAATAGGGGAAGTACCTTCTCAATAATTTCCTTTTGACATTTTTTTCTTTGAAATTTGGTTTTCCTGAAGTTTGGGTTGACTGAGAACGCCCCAAGTCTTTATAAATTAATCACTCGCAAGCTTCGAATACAGAAAATTATCTTTTAAGCATAAAGTTTGCAAGGTCTTTATCTAAAAAATTGGTTGCTTTTATTTCGCCAACAGCAATGATAGCATATTTGTCGTTGGTAGTAAAAATGGTTTTTATTTTGTTCTCCAAATCATTGAAATCACCTTTCCACTTTAATAAAACTGCGGCATGATTTAATAGAATAAACCCCCGGGGATTTAATGCATTTAAATCTGAAAGTCTGGAGGCATCAGGAAAGTCTGTTATTAATTCCATTTCATAATTCTTTGCTCCTTCACGAACATTAAATACAGGCGTTCCCTCTTCCTTGCCTTGGAATTCAAAGTTAGTTGGTTCTTGCTCAGAACTTACTTTAACTAAATCGTCCGCTTCAAAAGTAATTAAGTACCACATCTTTTATTTTTGTACTACCGAATATATGTAATTTTATTCGAGTACTAAGGCTATTCCGTTTTTGTTTTTTCTTGCAGGTTAAGAATTCTTTTGTAGAATTTCCGGTCTGTGCGGTTATTTTCTATTAAATGCATCTTTAGAACACTTTATTATTACGTCATAAATATCGAAACATTTCAACATCATAGTTGGGTATATGGCAAAACAGTATAGTTTTCAACTTTGTATTTTTAAATCCTTTTCAATAACAATTAAAATTTAGATGTCGTATTAAGACTCAAACTAAATACTTGTATACACCTAAATTCTTTTAAATGTCTGGTGTTAACGAGTAAATATTACTATAAAAGTGAATAATGATAACCCTACCTACAACTCATGACAAAAGTCAATTAAACTTATATTCTACGCTGTCGGTACTATAAATATATAAGGTGGAGGTCCAATTAAATATGGGCTAAAATAAAAAAAGTCCTTAAATTAATTTAAGGACTTTTTTGTATAAGATGCGGTCCGGACGGGACTCGAACCCGCGACCCCCTGCGTGACAGGCAGGTATTCTAACCAACTGAACTACCGGACCAATGAACTTTCTTCTTTCACTTCGCTAAAAGTGAATGCAAATTTAACAACTAATTTCTAAATAAATCAACAACAAAGCTATATTTTTTTTAAAAGTGAATTTTAGCTGTTTTTTCTTTCAGGTAATTTTTATTAAAAAAGTATTTTTTATTTTAAACAGAAAAAGCTTAACTTAACATAATCTGCTCAGGGGAAATGAAATATATTATACAGAAATATATTTTTTCTGTTTCAAAGAGTGGTTGGGGACTTCAAAAAAATAATAAAGTTTGTGTGCAATAGATAATTTGTAAATTTGCGTTCTAAAAAAAATAAAAGATGATATATCTTGAATTTGAAAAACCGATAGAAGAGCTTGAAGAGCAATTAGAAGGTTTGAAAAAAATATCTGAAAAAGGCAATGTAGATGTTTCTGTTGCAATTAAAGAAGCTGAGTCTAAAATAAAGGAAATCAGAAAGGAAATATATTCAAATCTGACCGGTTGGCAAAAGGTGCAATTGTCCCGTCACCCGGACAGGCCCTACACCTTATATTATTTGAGTGAAATTTGTGAGAATTTCATTGAAATGCACGGAGATCGGCACTTTAAAGATGACAAGGCGATTGTTGGCGGTTTTGGCAGTTTAAATGGTAAGTCTGTGATGTTTATAGGCCACCAAAAGGGCATAAACACGAAAATGCGTCAGTACAGAAACTTTGGTATGGCAAATCCGGAAGGATATAGAAAAGCACTTCGGTTGATGAAATTAGCTGAAAAGTTCAACAAGCCTGTGGTATGCCTTATAGATACTCCGGGAGCATATCCCGGACTGGAGGCTGAAGAGCGCGGACAAGCCGAGGCAATTGCCAGGAATTTATTTGAAATGATAAACTTAAAAGTTCCGGTAATTTGTATTGTTATTGGAGAAGGAGCTTCCGGCGGCGCTTTGGGAATCGGGGTCGGTGATAGAGTTTATATGCTGGAAAACACCTGGTATTCAGTAATTTCTCCGGAAAGCTGCTCATCAATTTTATGGAGAAGTTGGGATTATAAAGAACAGGCTGCCGAACAACTAAAACTTTCTTCAAACAATATGTATAAATTCAAGTTAGTTGATGGCATATTAAAAGAGCCAATGGGTGGAGCCCATGCAAATCCTGAAGAAATGGCTAAAAGGTTAAAGCTCAAACTTGAAAAAACCTTAGCTGAACTTGAAGAAATGACACCTGATGAGCGTATTGAAAAAAGAATTGAAAAATTCTCGTCAATGGGTGTATATGAAGAAACAAAAAGTAAAAAGTGAGCATAGGCAACCTAAAGGAAAAAATACATCTCTATGTCAGGCGTAAAAAGATCAGTAAGATAAACATGCCTGTACGCAGTACTTGTGGCCTTTCACGCGCAAAAAAAATTGGAATTGTCTTCCGTTTAACTTCCGGAGAAAGAGACCAAAAAATCATTAAACTCGGTAAGGATTTAGCCACACAAAATATTATAGCCGACCTGTTGGCTTATACACCCTCACTTAAATCAAAAAAAGGCAACCCCCCTTTGGACGTAGCTATCTTTACGGATAAAGACTTAAACTGGCTATGGTTTCCGAAAAGTAAAAAGCTGAATGACTTTATAAACAATGATTTTGATATTTTAATTAGTTTGTGCACCACTAAATGCATGCCGGTAGAATCAATAGTAGCCTTGTCTAAAGCGGGCTTCAGAGTGGGAGCATACTCTAACCATTCGCTTGCCTTGTATGATTTTATGGTACAAAACAACTTCAAAGGCAAGGAAGAGTTGTTAATGCAGGAAATTATTCATTATTTAAAAATTATAAAATAAACTAAATGCAAATTGAGAAGTTCAAAGGTACAGGTGTAGCGCTGGTTACCCCTTTTACAAAAGACGGAAAAATTGATTTTAATTCATTGGAAAAAGTAATAGAGAATTGTATTTCCGGAAAAGCGGATTATCTGGTTAGTTTAGGCACAACCGGTGAATCTGTAACTTTATCAAAAGCAGAAAAGTCAGAGGTATTAGCGTTTACCATTGAAAAAGTTGCCGGCAGAAAAGCGGTAGTTGTTGGCTGTGGGGGAAACAATACTCAGGCCGTTGTTGAGGAGTTAAAGACTTTGCCAAAAGGAGTCGATGGCGTGCTTTCGGTAAGCCCCTATTACAACAAACCCAATCAAAATGGTATTTATGCGCATTATGCTCATATAGCGAAAAGCACATCGCTGTCCGTAATTTTATATAATGTTCCTTCCAGAACAGGTTCTAATATGACCGCCGACACAACTTTGCGTTTGTCAGAAGATTTTAAAAACATCATTGGAATTAAAGAAGCTTCCGGGAATATTGATCAAATCTCTGAAATCCTGTCTAAGCGAAGACCTGATTTTTTAGTAATCTCCGGTGATGATGCCCTGACTTTCCCCCTTTTATCATTAGGTATAGACGGTGTTATATCAGTGGTAGCAAATGCATATCCGTATTTATTTTCTGAAATGCTTCGAAAAACTACCTCCGGGAAAAATAAAGAAGCACAACAAATACATTTCAGACTAGCTCCGATTATTGAATTATTGTTTGCTGACGGTAGTCCGGGAGGAATAAAAGAATTACTCAGTTATTTCAAACTTACCGAAAACAACTTAAGACTTCCACTTTGGCCTGTAAATGAAGAAGTTAAAAAAAGTATTGTCAAGTTCGCTTCTGAAAATCCTGACCGGTTCTGATATAAAAGCACTTAAATAGTCAAAAAATCTAATTAAAATTGTATATTATAAGGGATAAGCAAGCATAGATTTCTTAATTTTAGAGTTTAATTTTTCAATTAGCGGTTGACATGTTAAATAATCGGAATAATCAACAAACAAACATTGAGTTAAGTGTCTGACATAAAACAATTTATTATATACACATTTTTTACGCTATTTTTTTTATTTACAGCGTTTGATGCATTTTCTCAACAAATAGTTGTCAGTGGAAGAGTTATTGATGACCATACAGAAGAGGCTATCCCTTTTGCTCATGTTCATATTAAAGGTACTCCGGCCGGAACATACACAGACATGGACGGCTATTTCGAATTACAATCATCAGTAAGGGGAGATTCCGTTATAGCAACAACTATCGGTTATCAAAAACAAGCAATAACTATAGAAAGAGCATTAGCCGGGAATGTGACGATTAGAATGTTTCGCTCAGACTTCAATATTGAAGAGGTAGTTGTAAGAGCCGGTGAAAACCCGGCGCATATAATTTTGAGAAAAATTATTGAGAATAAACCTAGACATAACAAGGATAACTTGGAGAATTATAAATATGAGGTTTATAACAAAATTGAGCTGGATCTGACAAACATTACTGAAAACTTTAAAAACAGAAGAATCTTTAGACAGGTAGATTTTATTTTTGACAATATTGACAGCCTTTCAGAAGAAAAACCATTCTTGCCAATTTTTATTACAGAAACCATATCTGAATACGCAAAACGAACAAGTCCAACCCGCGAAAGAGAGCGAATTCTTGCCAGTAAGGTTTCCGGTTCTCAAAACGAAAGCATAACTCAGTTTTTAGGGTCAATGTATCAGGACATAAACATTTATAACAATTGGGTGGATATTTTAAACCGTAGTTTCGTCAGCCCTATAGCAAATCAGGGATTAAGCTACTATAATTATTTTTTGGTAGATAGTGCTTATATAGACGATGTCTGGAGTTTTCAAATACACTTCAAACCCAAGTACAGAGGTAGTAGTACTTTCGTTGGGGAATTCTGGGTTGCAGATTCAAGCTTTGCCATTAACAGAATAAGCATGCAGATTTCAGACGATGCAAATATTAACTTTGTTGACAGACTAAGTATCTACCAGAATTTTAAGCCATTGGATGACGGTAGTTGGATGATACATCTAGACCGTTTATTTGTTGATTTTGTCAGAACTTCTGAGGATGCATTAGGTATTATAGGCCGAAAAACTACTTCTTATAAAAATATAGAGATAAATATAGAGGATATAGACAGATATTTGGCAGGACGGGAAGAGGTTATTATCGATGAACAGGCAATGCAAAGAGACGAATCCTTTTGGGAAGAGAACAGGCACTTGAGTTTAACCAAAAATGAGGCAGCGGTTTATAAAATGATAGATTCATTGAAAAATGTGCCTATGATTCGAACCTATGTTGATATTGTAAATGCTTTAGCAACCGGTTATTATGCTTTGGGGCCGGTTGAAATTGGTCCGTATTTTTCTTTTTATGGCTACAATGAAGTAGAAGGGCATCGATTTTTAATGGGTCTGCGGACAAGCAATGATTTTAGTAAAAATATAATGTTTGGTGGCTATGCGGCTTACGGAACAAAAGATAAAAGAATAAAATACGGAGGAAGTCTGCTCTGGCTTTTGGAAAAGTCTCCGCGCATGTCAATTGGTGCAATGTTCAGAGATGATGTGAGCCTAAGTACCGATAACAGAGACGGCTTTGGAACTGATAATATTTTTGCTTATTTTCTGCGGAGAGATATCCCTTTAAAATTAGTGAATATAAGAGAAGGTCGGGCTTTTTATGAAAAAGAATGGCCAATTGGCTACAGCCAGAGAGTTGGTGTGGGCCACCGGGAAATAGAACCTTATTTTGATTTCACCTATTTAAATGGTGAAGCTGCTGCCGCTTCCGATACATTTTTAAATAAAATTACAACTACTGAAATTACCCTTAAGTCGAGATTTGCATACAGAGAAAAGTTTGTTTCAGGGCAGTTTCAAAGACTCAGCCTCGGAAGTCAGTATCCAATTCTCCAATTACAATACACATACGGTGTTCCAAATGTATTGAACAGCAATTTTTCATACCATAAATTGGTTGGGGACTTAA
This sequence comes from Chitinophagaceae bacterium, assembly GCA_007695095.1. Classification (NCBI taxonomy): domain Bacteria; kingdom Pseudomonadati; phylum Bacteroidota; class Chitinophagia; order Chitinophagales; family Chitinophagaceae; species Chitinophagaceae bacterium. The sequence goes on from REEL01000071.1 coordinate 15,366, forward strand.
GCCATACATTTAGGTTGAACCCGATTGGCAGAATGCACATGAACCTTACCTTTGGAAAAGTTTTTGGCGATTTACCTTATTTGCTTTTAGAAGTTCATGAAGGAAATGAAGGCTATTTCTTTAATTCAAGAAGTTACAACCTGATGAATAATTACCAGTTTGCCAGTGATCAGTTTGTTGGCTTGTATCTGAGTCATCATTTTGAAGGTTTGTTTTTCAACAGAATTCCCGGAGTTCGAAATCTCAAGTTCAGAGAAGTTATTCATGCAAAAGCACTTCTTGGGTCTATGAGTGAAGAAAATCGCTTTCTAAACCGCTTTAACGAAGTGTACTCTCCTTCACCTACTCCTTATATTGAAGCAGGTGTGGGCATTGAAAATATACTTAAATTCTTTAGAGTTGATGCTATCTGGAGATTGACATACAGGGATTTACCTGACACCTCTCCCTTTGGAGTAAGAGTTGGGATGCAACTTTCTTTTTAACTGTAAAAATGTCCTTAAGTTTTAAGGTACCCTCTTTTATTTTTTTGAAATAATTTTCAAATACAACAAAGTTTTAAGTGTAATTTGAAGCAGCTCCCTGAACAAGCCTAAAATTAGAGGATAAAAGTAGACAAAAATGAGTGTTCCAACAAAAGCTATAATTGCTTTTGTATTTATAAGAGCTACAATCGCAATTATTATCCCCAAAGGATAGCTTATGACAATTAAAGCATTAAAAACACTTACAAACCAAACATAAAGAGGAAAGTCCGAGGATAGGTTTGACTCTTCAGAATCTTCAGAGCCGGTATTTGATAAGCTTACCAGTGCATTAACATAAATCTTATATGGGAGGGTAAATATTTTAAGAATAAGCAAGTCTAAAACTTTTAATATTACATTCCCTACATTGATATTTTTGTCTTCCATAGTATAGATAATTAGGTTTAATAAAAAAAATATATTTTCATTTCAAAGCTATAAAAAATTGACATTTAAAAAAGTATAAAAAGTTTTTTCGTATAAAAATCACTATATTTTATATAATAAAAGTTGCATTTGACTACGGCTTAAACCTTAAATCCGTAGATATAGCTTGTTTTAGCTATCATCAACCAACTAAATGTAGTTTAAAGGTGTTTTTTTGATTAATTTTGAAGCAATCTGAATTTGACTTTAATCAGTAAATAGACAATATAAAAGTTTATGGAATTTTTCTTCATACTTCCTTTAAAAAATCCGGTGGCCGTATTTGCCCTTGTAATGGCAATTATTTTTATCGCCCCCATTATTTTTAACAGGATAAAAATTCCCGGTATTGTAGGGCTTATAATTTTTGGAACCATTTTCGGGCCGAGTGTGCTGGGCATGCTTGAAAGAAATGAAACTATAGAGCTGCTGGGAATTGTAGGCTTAATCTACCTAATGTTTATGGTGGGTCTTTCTATAGACTTAAACCAATTTCAGAAAATGAAAGTCAAGAGTTTAACTTTTGGTTTACTTTCGTTTTTTATACCGCAGTTGTCCAGTGTTTTCTTAGCTCCTATATTCTTAGGGTTTTCTTTTGAGGCCTCATTGTTATTAGGCTCTATTGTAGGCTCTCATACATTACTGGCTTATCCTATTGCTAACCGTTTGGGTATCGCCAAAAATGCTTCAGTAATTATGACAATGGGTGGTACCATTATTACTGATGGGTTTTCACTTATGTTATTGGCATTAGTAGCTGCCGGAGCATTTGCCGGACAACTTGAAGTCTCATTTGCATATACCTTTGTGTTACCGGTAATAGTTTTTTTGACAGTCACCATGATTGGTTTACCAAAACTGGGAAGATGGTTTTTCAAAACTGCCCGAATGGACGGCAATACCAACTATGTTTTCTTAATCTCACTGCTTTTTGTAACGGCATTTATTGCTGAAAGTGTAGGATTGGCAGCTATGATTGGAGCTTTCCTTGCCGGCTTGAGTTTAAACAGATTGGTCCCGGACAATAGTACCATGATGAATCGTATACAGTTCGTCGGGAATGCTTTGTTTATTCCGTTTTTCCTGATATCTGTGGGTATGCTGGTAGACGTAAAAGCACTATTCAGCTCTTTAGATGTTTGGATAATGGCTCTTTTCTTTACTGCATTGGTATTGGTGGGTAAATTTTTGGCAACAGCTATTACAGTGGGAGTCTTCCGCTTCTCAAAAGCTGAATTATTTACCATTTTCGGATTATCGACACCACAAGCAGCATCTACACTAGCAGTAACCTTAGTTGGGTTTGAGTTAGGCTTTTTTGGTCAAGTGACAGTTAATGCAGTAGTGATATTGATTTTAGTTACATGTCTGGTTGGCCCCTGGTTTGTTGAAAAGTTTGGAAGAGAATTGGCAAAAGAAGAAGCCTCTAGTCCATATAAACCCTCAAATGCACCACAGAGAATTCTGGTTCCTTTGGCAAATCCGCAAACAGCTGATTCATTAATGGACATTGCCATATTTATACAGCAAAAAAATGCAGAAGAACCGCTTTATCCATTGTCAGTAGTAAGGGAAAAGGAAAATGTAGATGCAGATGTAGCTGCCAGTGAAAAAATGTTAAGCCATGCTGTAGTGCATGCCGCAGCCGCAGAAAGAAGTGTTTCTCCAGTGACAAGGGTAGATTTAAATATTGCCAACGGTATCATCAGGGCTATCAGAGAGTTAAGAATTACACATATTATTATCGGTTGGAATGGTGAAATAAGTGCAAGAGATAAAATATTCGGATCAATACTGGATTTACTTTTAAAAAGAACAGATGAACTGTTTATGGTTTGTAAAGTTGACCAACCCATTAATACAACCAAAAGAGTTATTTTATTGGTTCCTCCATATTTTCAACTCGAAAAAGGATTTAGTGATGCTATGGTCACTATTCAAAAATTAATTCAACAATCCGGGGCGAATGCAATCCTCTGTACCATGGAGCAAAACAGAAAGCTGATTTCTGAAATTATGGCAGAAAAAGAGCCTAAAATAACCCCCAAAGTATTAAATATTGACAATTGGAATCAGCTTTTTTATAGCGATAAGCTACAAATTGACGACAATGATTTGATTGTCCTCATGAGTGGAAGAGAAGGCTCAATTTCATGGCAACCATATCTCAAAACACTGCCCCGGCAAATTTCCACTCATTTTAATGAGAATAATTTTGTTATTATATACCCTTCCGAAAGCAAAGACGGACTCAACCAGTCTGTTTCTATAAGATTTAGTGATGAAGGGGATATTCCTGAATTAAAAATTGAGGATATTACTTTTAATATTGAGAAACAAAGCTACGAGGATGTTCTTAAGTCTGTTTTAGCCCACCCATTTAGAAATGACGAGCATGCGTTTGGTAAAGTATTGAAAAAATTGATTGCGAAAGGGCCTGATAATACGACCCTTGAGCTGCCAAATACTATTTTAACATTTGTAACAACTTCTTTTGTAAATGAACCCCGAATTTTATGTGGATTTTCTAAAACAGGCTTTCCTCATCCGATAAGCAAAGATAATATTCATGGTATTTTTGCGCTGCTTATGCCTGAAGATGCAGACATAGAAGCGAGTCTTCATATAATTGCCAGAATAACCCGCTTTTTCAAATACAATAAGCGTTACGAAAACCTAAAAGAGGTAGTTGATGAAGTGACCTTAAAAAAAGAATTACTTGAAAAAGGGCTGCAAAGGGAAGATTAATTATCCAAAGACACTTCAAATATTGCTTTTAGTGGTATCTCACATCCACCTTCAATAATAATATTGTCATTAACAAAGCCTTTTATAAGAGAAGAGATGGTGTTGACTTGATTATCAGAGGTGGCAAAAATAATCGTTGATTTGCGATTTTGCGTATTTGCCATTATTATTGAAATATAGATTCTTTCCTTTCTGTAGTTTTTCTCAGCAGTTGATTCCAGAACATCATCAAAGTGAAACTTCAAACTTGCAATGTCAGTTATATTAAGAGTCATTTTAGTTTTTGATAGGCGAATAAAAGAATCATTACAAATTTCTTTTATTTTACGGGAAAGTAAAGCATTTTAAAGATGTTACTTTTCAACAATTTGTGTGTGAATAACTTTCGCTTATCACAAAACATTAAGCACTTGCTCTTTAATTTTTTCAAGCTCATCTTTCATTTCGACAACAAGTCTTTGCATATCAGCATCATATGATTTTGCACCAAGGGTGTTAATTTCTCTTCCCAACTCCTGACTGATAAAATTTAATTTTTTACCCTTATCAAGATTTTTATCTTCAAGCACTTCTGAAAAATAACGGATATGGCTGTTCAGTCTTGAAATCTCTTCGTTAATGTCTATTTTTTCCAGATAATAAATCATTTCCTGCTCCAATCGTGCCGTATCCAGCTCTTTTTCATTCAAATGCTTTTTTATTTGATTTTCAATTCTTTGCTTAATCAGAACGATTCGGTTTTTGTCTAACAGTTTAACTTTTTCTACTGAACTTAGAAACATTGACATGCTTTGTTCAAATTCTTTTAAAAGTCCGGTTCCTTCATTTTTTCTGTGTGCCATTGCTAAATCACAACATTCGGTTAAACAGTTTTTTAATGCTTCCCAATGCTCATTTGAACTTTCATTTTCCGCTTTGGTAGTAACATCCGGAAGGGACATTAAAATTCGCATATCTACCTCTCCCTTATGCTCTAACTTTTTCATCAGGCTAAAATAGTCTTTATAGTATTTTTCAATTACAGACTCATTAAACTTATAAACCTGTGGTATTTCTTCAAGTTCAAAAGTGATGACGCAATCTACTTTGCCCCGCACAAGTTTTTCCTGTATTATTTTTCGCATCTCATGCTCTTTATCTTTGAGTCCGGAAGGATATTTTAAATTCAAATCCAAATATTTGCTGTTAAGCGTTTTAATTTCCACGGAGACTTTTCCCTTTGGAAAGCTTGTCTGTTTTTGGCCGAAGCCTGTCATTGAATATAGCATCTTATTTTTTTTCTGTTTTTAAGGATGGTTTGCTTACAAGATAAACACCTGCAAAAATAAGTATGGATGCCAGTATTTTTAAAATATCCAACTCATCTTTTCCAAATGAGAGAGCAATAACCGAAGCAAAAACCGGCTGAAGATATATATAAACCCCGACTATTGACGGATTTACTTTACTTAATGCAAAAATATTGAGCAGATAGGCCAAAAAAGTAGTTGCAAACACAACATATATTACAGCTAACCAAATGCCTGTGGTGAACGACTGCCAGTCAATTAAAGTAAATTCACCGTATCCCACCGGCCACACAAATATACAACCACTTAAAAACACATAGAAAATTACATTTAACGGGGAATACTTCTTCATGAGAGGCTTTACCAAAACCAAATATAAGGCATAAGAACAGGCGTTAACCAATATAAGAAGGTCGCCCCTCAATGTATTTTGTTCAAACCCAAATGCATTTAAACTTCCTGAGAGTAATATAAAAAAAGCACCTAAAGCTCCCAAAAATATTCCGGCTCCTTTCGAAAAAGTAATTCGCTCTTTTAATAAAAAGGCAGTCATGATCAAAACTAATATAGGCGTAGTAATCATTATTAGTGATGCATTTATGGGAGTAGTCCAGTCGAGTCCTTTAAAAAACATTAATTGGTTTAGAGCTACCCCGAAAAATCCACACATTATAATCCTAGGAAGATCTTTTTTAAATGGAACTTTGATTTTTAAAGCAAGGGCAAAAAGAAAAAATAAAAATGTAGCTACAGTTACCCTCAGGAAAATAAACCCGTAGGGAGTAATGTAGTCAGGCATAACAACTTTGGCAATCGTGTAGTTTGCGCCGTAAATTAAATTTACCAGCACCAAAGCACCATGAACTTTTAAAATTGAAATAGGCTTAACTTCTGTCACTTAGAAATCTTTCCCGATAGAAAAATGCCATACCCTGTCTTTGAGTTCACCGCTATCAAGACCTCTGGCAGCATCAAGTCTTAAAAAATATCCAAAAATAGAAGTTCTGAAACCCAGGCCATAGCTCATAACTATCGGGTTTCTGAAGTATTCTACTTCAACCTGAATAGGTACATCCCCAATAGTTTCATTAAAAAGCGGGTTGCTTTGGTCATATGGATTCAGGCCAACCCATGCTGTTCCCACATCTGCAAACCCAACCAGCTGAAAGTTTCTGATAAATTCTGAGCGAATAGGATTTCTTATTAGATAAGTAAAAACAGGGACTCTCAACTCAGAGTTAAATACGGCAAAACTATTTCCGTTTCTAATATTTTGAGGGAAACCGCGCATATTTGTGGCTATCGTTTGAAAGGCAAAGTTCTCTTCATCCGTTACCGGAATACTATTGTCAAAGTTTGGTAAAAAGGCATTGTCCACCCCTCCTAAAAAGTAGATTAATTTTCTGGTTCCGTAAGAAGTACCAAAAGCAAATCTGTTTGCCCAAATTATTTGTCTGTGCACTCGTTGATAATGTCTGAAATCACCCCCAACAACGCCCAAATAGGCGTCATTAAAATTAGGAACATCTAAATCTACCTGTCCTAATATAGTGTCTCTGTTCATTTCAATTTCCTTATGTATTTCTGCATAAAGTTTGAAACGGGTACCTGTTCGAAGGTTTGTCCCAATTCGCATGGTATTGTCATGCACATACTCTGCACGCGCCAAAATCCAATTTTCTGTATAGTTTGGCAAGCTGCGACTTAAATTATCTCTGGACTTATAAATTACCCGCTCATTTCTAAACCCGACATACCCCCTTAGGCTTCTGATTACATCAAAGGGATAGCTGACACCGTATTGAAAATAATTGGTTATGAATTGCACTTCAATTGGAAGGTTAAATGCCGTTACTTCTCTGTCTGTAAAAGGAATGCGTTCCCCCGCTCCATATACCTTTGAATCTGAACGGCGATAGTATAAAAGCTTTTTGTCCAGTCTTTTCTTAAGATTTTCATACGTTAAAAAGTATTCTGAACTATTGAAGTTTGTAGGCACTCTAAAACCTCCTATCAGTCGGTAATCTTCAAATAAATCACTCACACCAATAGCCATCATCAGGCTTAAGTTCGGGTTGTTAAATGTAGGGTCTGCTTCTGCAAATTTTTGATAACGGTTAATCATCAAACTATTGTCAAACTGTGTTTGCACATAATCATTTGTAAACTTTACCCTATAAGGTAAAACTCTTGTAAGCTGGAAGGTTTCCCGATCACCTTGCTGAGTATCTACTGAGTATAAATAGGTTTGCCTGTCCGGCCCGTCCTCTTCAACTTCTATTAAAAGGGTATCTGACGGGTGGTAATGCTCACTTTGAAAATAAAATGTTGGAAAGCGAATTCCCCCGGTGTCTTCCTCAGACATACGGCTAAGTTTTTCGTATCGAGCTCTTTCTATTTTCTTTTCCTCAATAGTGTTTAGGTGATCTCTATATGAAGTGTTTTGAGGCATGTTAATTCTATCTGCATTAGCTATTATATCCTGAGTAGGTTGAATATAAAAATGAAATTTACCCTCATCTCTAAAAACCTTCAGGGTACTTGATGATGCCGGTTGATTATCATAATCCAGCAAATTCCATGCATAATCTGAGATTGGGTTGAGATATGCCGTGTCTTTATAAACTCTTTGTGTTCTAACTGAGTCAGGGTTCCATAATCCCTCATCCATAAGAGAAAGTATATCATACTCAGGGTTCACAACAATTGAGTCTTCAAAAAAATAAGTAGTATCGATATGAGAAAAAGTGGAGTCTATATATCCTGCAATAAGATTTCTAATACCGCTTTCTTCACTGATAAAGCTGAAATAGGTGCTGTCCATCTTGGCCGGTCGCCAGTTATTGTGCCACCCTCCTCTCGTGATTTTCAAAACCTCATTACCCCCCTTGTCCATGTCATAGAAAAAGAGATTAAGCCTGCCTGTCGGTAAAATAGTGTCTATTCTTTGTTCTTCAAGTGTGATTGATGTTCTGTTCGAAAGGAATAAAATACCATTCCGGTTATTTGAGTTAATAAAAGCCGGCTGCAAATCATCATAAAAATCATTGGTGATCTGACGTACCCTGCCTGAAGGAATGTGATAAGTATAGATATTAGATTGACCTGCAGAAATAGCTGATAACAATAAGGTTGATGCGTTATCTGTGAAGTCAATATGTGTGATTTTTTGAAAATTGGTGATAAGCCTGCGATCCCGATCCCTTTCTTCCAAATCATAAAAATGCAGATAATTATCTCCCCTTCGCTCTTCTGTAAAAACCAGCATTTTGCCATCCGGAGACCAGCTTAAAAGAGGATAGCTGTAATCTGTTAAAAGTGTTTTGGTTCTGTGTCCGCCCCGGTATATGGTTCTGGTGCGATTCGTTTCCGTATCCAGTATATGAATTCTATAGCGACCCAATTGATTGGTTACATAAGCAATTTTGTTCCCCTCGGGATGAAGTCTTGCCTGATAATGGTGCCATTTTTTTTGTTTTCTTTTATTTACTTTTAAATCTTCCTCAGGAAAATCTCTGTTTTGTAAATCTGCAGTATATCTTGTAAGTTGAAAATTATACCATTCTTCAAGAGTTTCATTTACTGTTTTACCAAGCACAAAAAGGAATCCACTCTCCATATTTCTGTTTATTCTGGTAATATACAGTAAGTTAGAAATAGCATTTTCGCCATAGTTCTCGGCAATGTATTGAAAAATAGCATGGCCTGCAAATTTGGCTTCTTCTCCGGAAAGCCTGTTAAGCCTTTTGTAATTTCCCGATAATACACCATCTCTTAGCCGATCGTCAAATTTGCTGTTCCATTCGTTTCCAACATAAGAAACCAAGCCTCCGGAAAACCAGCTTGGAATATTCAGCAACACAGAGTTTTGCAAGACTTCCTGAACACTACCGCCAAAAAGCATATTTTCCATAATAACCTGAGCAATTCCCTTTCTTATCTGTGCAGCAAGGTTCTGATGGTTTCCGTTGAAGTATAAAAAAACTTTATTATCAATAATCTGAGTAACCCCCCCTGTATTGTAACCCTCCCTGCCAATTCCAATATTTGTCTGATTGGCATCCATAATATTATTATAAACCAGTAGAGAGATGTCACTGTTGAGTCTATATTCCAGACGATCTTCAATATCTTTAAGCACTTTTTCGGCATATTGGACTGTAAATCGACCGATATCCTGACCTCCCATATAAAAATAAGTAGTAAAATTGTCAGATTGAAAGTAAGACCATTCAAAGTTTTTATACTTTACTCTGTTTTGGCCAAACTCCTCTATAGTGGTCTGTGCTGTTGATTTAATTGTAAAAATTAAAGCGCTCAGGCAAAAAATTAATAGAGATTTATAAATTAAGGATGAAAATTTCATAATGTTAAAATCAATTCTCCTCTTTTGGGAAGGAAAAAATTATAATTTTGTAACGAACCAGACTTATCAAAAGTAACAAAAAAACGTAAAATGACTTCAATAAAGTGTTTTGTATTTAACCCTTTTGCAGAAAACACCTATTTAATTTACAATAATGATGGAGATTGTTGGATAATTGACCCGGGATGTTTTACTACTCAGGAAGAAGATTTGCTATCAAATTATATTGAAAGTGAGGGACTTAAGCCCTCAAGGCTTTTGCTGACACACGGCCATTTAGACCATGTAATTGGGAACGATTTTATTTTAAAAAAATATAAACTAGCTCCGGAAATTCATAAAATGGATTTACCAAATATGGAAAGTGCACCGGCAACAGCAGCTTCTTATGGTGTTGACATTAAACCTTCTCCGGCTCCAATAAATTTTTTAAAAGAAGGGGATGTTTTAAAAATGGGAGAAGCAGCATTTAAGGTGCTTTTTACACCGGGACATGCACCCGGGCACATAAGCCTATATAATGAAAGGGAAATGTATATAATTTCCGGTGATGTCTTATTTGAAAACAGCATTGGCAGATATGATTTGCCCGGAGGGAATTTAAATGTTTTGCTTGAGTCTATAAAAAATAATTTTCTAAACTTGCCGGATGAAGTGGTTGTGTATCCGGGGCACGGCCCATCCACAACTATAGGAAAAGAAAGAAAACTAAATCCATTTCTCATAAATATTGACTAATTTACATTTATTGAATAAATTCGGTTTTTTCAGCTAATTTCGCGTTCAAAATAAAAACAAGACAACATGAATAAAAAATTTGGTATAACAGGGGTAGGTGGATACGTCGCTCCAAAGCATCTTAAAGCTATCCTTGAAACCGGAAATGTGCTTACTACAGCACTTGATATAACTGATTCTGTTGGATTGCTTGACAGCTATTTTCCGGAAGTGGATTTTTTTAATGAGCCGGAACGCTTCGACAGACATTTGGAAAAACTTTACAGAAAAGGAGAGGGTATTGACTATCTGAGTATTTGTTCACCGAACTATTTGCACGATGCGCATATAAGAATGGGACTAAGAACAGGAGCTCATGCCATTTGTGAAAAACCACTTGTTTTAAACCCCTGGAATTTAGATTTTTTGGAGGAATTAGAACAGGAATCCGGAAAAAGAGTATATACAATACTTCAGTTGAGAGTTCATCCGGCCTTAATTGCGCTAAAGGAAAAAATGGAGAAAACCGGCACTAGCGATAAAAAAGAAATTAATTTGACTTACATAACCAGCAGAGGTCCATGGTACTTAAGAAGCTGGAAGGGAAACCTTGAAAAATCAGGAGGCTTAGCCAGTAACATTGGAATACATTTTTTTGATATGCTTATCTGGATGTTTGGACAAGCGGAAAGCATTGAGGTTCACATTAATGAAGAAAAAGTTGTTTCGGGCTTTTTAAATTTAGAGAGAGCAAGAGTAAAATGGTTTCTGTCTATTGATAAAAATATGTTGCCGGAAGATGTAAAAAAAGCAGGACAGATGACTTATCGTTCAATTACAGTTGACAAAGAAGAAATTGAATTTTCCGGGGGTTTTACAAATCTACATACACTGGTGTATGAGTCTATACTAAAGGGAGAAGGTTTTGGAATTACTGAGGCAAGAGATTCTATTGAGATTATCCAAAAAATCCGAACAGCTACGGTTAAACCTGAAAAAGAAAATATGCATGAAAAACTAATTGAGTTAAACCGATAAAAAAAGCCCCGCTGATAAAATCAGCGGGGCTTTTTTTTATACTTTATAAAATTCTTATTGTTTAATGAATTTGTGATAATCCACACCTTTGTTTTTAACTTCTACACGAAGAACATAAATACCTTTTGGTAAATCACTAATTCCTATTTCCAATCTACTATTTCCGTTTACAGGACTTGACTTAACCAATGTGCCGTCTAAAGCATAAACACCAACATTCGAAATCTGAATTTCAGAATTATTGTTTTCAAGAATTAAGTAATCTGAAGCCGGGTTTGGATATGTATTAAAATCAAATTGCTTAACGTTTAAGTTCCTAACGCTTGAAATAATCGGATCAGCTGTTTCTACCGCCACACTATCAATATTTTCAAAAGCTACAACTGCACGTGGTGCAAAGTAATTCATAATAGTATCAATGTAATTCAATGCCATTGCTTTTGTTTGCATAGGATTTGCTGCAGAACCACAGCCATCTTCCGGAGCGCCTGTTGGAGCTGCTGCACTTGGATGTCCGCAATCATACCATGCCCATGGTTCGAAGCCTACACCATTAAAAGGGAATAAACCTTCTAAAGCAGTTTTAGCTTGAGCAGCTAAGGTATAATCATCTGTAAAGTTTGCGGCATAAAAAATATCCTGATTTCCAACTTCATCAGATTTTCCGATTACATCTAAGCTTCCGCTTACTTCAACAATGGCATCACCTGTACTGGCTACTATAACTACCTGAGTGCCATAAGGTGTCAATGGATCTCCAACGCCGTGGAATGCAACTATTGGAGCTTCACCACTTTCTATCCAAGAAGAGTCGCCAACTGCACCACCAAGGTTTTTCACAATCTGAACAGCAGAAGAATATCCGGGAGTATTATATCTGTTTACACCGGAAGCTCCACCTTCTCCCCAAATTCCACCGGTAATATCAGGGTCAACAAATGGTGCGCCATTATCATCTAAAAATTTAAAAAGCTCTAATTCTTCCGGTTTGTTTAATGAACCAACGGTTAAAGCGACATAGCCTCCTGAGTTTGAGCCACCAATTGCAACTCTGTAAGGATCAATTCCGAATTGATTACCATTTTCAGCATCTTCTCTGAAAAAACGAATGGCTGCTCTGGCATCCTGATTAGCTCTGTAAACAGCTTGTATAATTGTTTTGGCCCGGTCTTCCTGATCGGTAGCTGTTGGCGTCCAACCTAAGCGGTAACCAATTGAGGCGCAAGTCCATCCTCTTTTGGCATATTGTTTACACATTTCAACGATGGTGCTGTCACCCTTATCACCTAATGGCAAGGTATTTAAACCCTTTGGAATAAAACTCCCCGCGTGCATTAAAATCATTAATGGCCTGTCAGTAGAAGCATCACCGGTTGGAGTATAAACATCCATTGATAAATCCTGCAAGTTAGGCGAACCGGTCAAAATCGTATAATTTTGAGCATAATTGACTCCTGTTTGGACACTCACATCTGTGAAAACCTCTTCAATTATAGGCGTTTGTGCATGAATTTTTGATACTGAGAATAGTATCAGTAATGTAAAAATTAGTTTCATTTGCGTTTTCATATTTTTTTGTTTTAAAGTTTATATCAAATATAACCTATTTAGGGTTTAGAAATACAATTATAAAGAAATATTTTTTTTATTGAACAGTTGACTTTTACCAATTATAAGCCGGGATTTTCAAAAGTAATGGAAATATATGCTAGCCTTCCTATATAAGGCCCGCCATAAGTTTGGTAATGTTTGTTATTCAATAAGTTGGATGCACCAATTTTAAAGGTCGTGTGAAGTGGCTTGTGTGTATAGTTTATTTGAGCATCCAACAAGCCGTAAGTAGGGACAAATCCGGTAAATTGGGGGGAACCTTCAAATAAAAATCCCTGTACCCATTTATAATTTACATTAAAGCCAATATTTCTCAAAGTAACTCTGTCGCCAAATCTTAAAACCAAATCTCTGGCACTTACTCCAATATTGAATTTATGCTCCGGGGTATTAAAAGCAGGGACTATCGGGTCATCAGAGCCCAACAAATTCAACCGGTTCCAGGAGTAGTTTCCATTTAAAGAGTAATATCGGCGGAAGTAATAGTTGAATCCAATGGCGGTTCCGTATGTCAAAACTTCATCAGTAGCATTAGCAGCAATTCTGTAAACCTGCGATTGAGTAATAAAGCCCGTTGATTCATCAAAATCAACCTCTGCACCAATATTATAGCCTATAAAATCTCTGTATAAACTCATGTAGGCACTCATGTCTACATAAAAGTTATTTAAAACAGTTCCACGGTAACCGATTTCCAACGTTCGCACTTTTTCAGGTACAATAGGTGCAACATTAAAGTAGTCGAGCGTATCCGGATTTCTGGTGTTCACATAATCTATAAGTGATTCTGTTGTTACTATAGAGTCTTTCCCGCCAAGGTTTCCTAATAATATTGCCCGGCCAACATTGTAAAACAAGTACTGATCCTGTAAAGTTGGATTTCTGATTGCTGATGAAAACGAAAAACGCAGAGTGTGATTACCTCTTGAATAAACAGCAGATGCAGCAGGCGAGACCTGGTATCCAAAGTTTTGATTTTTATCCAGTCGTGCGGCTGCTGATAAAATCAGGCGGTCACCAATAAATCTTCTTTCAGCACCGGCATAAACGCCATATTCATAGTTCCTGATTACAACACCGGCAGTGTCACTGAAAATTGTACCGTCAGAGTCAGGGGCATACAATCTGTAACTGCCTCCAACCCTCAAATCAGCAATTCCTCCGGGATTAAACTTGTATTCTCCCTGAACGTGATACAGCTTAGATTTATCATAGAAACGGGTACCACCTTCCGATAAGGTTGATTCAGAAGTTATTTGATTAAACATGGAATCAAATTCAGCAGTTCCCGGCTCAAACCGCACCGTAGATTCAATAAGAGGATTTCCAATTCCATCGGCAAAGGCTCTGGTTTCTTCATGCCATGCCTGAATTGAATCCTGAAAGGTATTCAGCACATTTTGAGCTACGGCAACGGTGGAATCTCTTGTGTCTCCAAACCACCAGTTTCCCTGACCGGGAAAATCCGGTAAATTCCTGACTCTGTTTACAATATTCTGACTCCAGTAGCTTATATAATCCTGATTCCAGGCATTATTGTTTTTTGCTTCTTGCTGAAGTAAAAGAGCAGTAAAAACGGCATCATAAGAATCCCCGGCATCTTCCAAAGTTGTATAGGCACGCACAAAAAATCTATTCGGTTTACTTACTTCAACCCGATGTTGCTGAAATTGAAGATTTTTTAAACTATAGCGGTTATCTCCCTGATATACGGTTGTTCCGGCACCATAATTATAACTGTAATTTGCTTCTATGTCACGGGTCAGCTTATAATGAAGGGAAGCCCCGGCCTTTATATTTCTTATATCATAATCTACTACATCAATTTCCCGGTAACCGGTTCGGTAAAAAACGCCTAAACCGGGATAATTTCTCAAGCCGCTAAAGGTTTCAAAATTATTAGTTTGCTCTCTAAAATTTTCATCTCCGTAAACATTCACAGCATCGTAACCCCCCGGATTATCCGGTCCTTTCAAAGATTGGTCTGTGGGATTATAGTTTTCTGCTTCCCAATCATCAGCCCTCAAAAATGAAAAATTCAGCTTAAAAGCAAATTTGTCTTCATCGTCACTATCTCTGAAAACTCTTGCATAGCGTACGGCTGTTTCAAATAAATTACGCTCTCCACCTTTTACCATTACACTTAAACCGGGATGAAAAAATGGGTTTCGGGTATACATATTAATAACTCCGTTGAAGGCATTAGGCCCGTAAAAAGCAGTACTCGCACCTTGAATTAATTCTACTCTTTGAATATCAAGCTCGGAAGAACCCACAAAATTCCCCAAAGAAAAATTTAATCCGGGAGCCTGATTGTCAGCTCCGTCAACCAATTGTAAAGAGCGTACCGGTGAAGTCGAGTTAAATCCACGCGTATTGATAATCACAAACCCAAGACTGGCCGTCGTCATGTCAACCCCTTTCATATTGCCCAAACCTTCATAAAAAGATGCGGCAGGAGTCTCTTTTATTGCGGCCAAACTCATAGACTCAATTGTTAAGGCAGACTCTCGCAAACGGTCAGTTATCCGGCTTTCAACAACCTCTACTTCACCCAAACCTTCTGCAGAAGAAACCATTCTTACACGTAAAGTTCTGTTTAGATCATTCTCGCTGATAGTAATCGTTTGGGAAACGTAACCTAAATAAATAACTTCAATCTCTGCCGGTAATTCCTGAGTAATCCGAAGTGTAAAACGGCCATCAAAATCAGTTGTAGTACCGGTAGAAGTACCTTTAATTACTACATTTGCACCAAATAAGGTTTCGCCTGTCTCCCTGTCTGTTATAACTCCTGAGACAGATTGGGAATAAGCAAAACTTATGTGTAAAAGAAAAAACAAAAAGACTGTATAAAATTTCATTTTAATTTAATTATCATTTTGATAAAGGAAACCTAAATTTTGTTTAAAGATAACTTAATTTTAAATTTAGAAAATAAGATTGTTAATTTGAGGATAATTAATAAAAAAAAAGAAAAGATTTTGTAAAAAAGGATTGTTATAAATGAAAATTGTAGTTGTAAACAGTTCTTTTATTACTTGATTTATTTTAGACATTTCTTTTACTTTGACAATAAATCATTTAAATTTGTTTTACTGATTTTATAAACATGGAGTTAAAAAATAAAAAAGTACTGATAACAGGTGGTAGCTTAGGCATTGGCTATGCTATAGCTGAAGCATTGATTTCAGAGGGCGCTGACGTGATTATAACCGGTAGAGATAAAGGCCGTTTAGAGAGTGCAGCTAAAAAATCCGGAGCCTTATTTTTACAGGCAGATGTTTCTAAAGAAAAAGATGTTGATGCAACTTATGATTTTATTTTAGAGAAATTTGGCACACTGGATATATTAATAAATAATGCAGGCATTGGAAAACCTGCGGCATTAGAAAATCTCAGTAGAGAAAAAATAATGGAAGTATTTGATGTAAATGTAATTGGAGCAGCATTGACAACTGCGAAATTTACACCATTATTTAAAGAAAAAAAATCGGGAGATATTGTAAATATAGCGTCCACTGCAGCGCTTAAGGGCTATAAAAACGGCTCAATTTATGTAGCATCAAAGTTTGCCCTCAGGGGTATGACAGAATGTTGGAGGGCTGAATTAAGACCTTTTAACATTAGAGTTATGCTTGTGAATCCTTCGGAAGTTGCAACCGCTTTCGGAAATTCTGAGCGTAAAGAGCGACAAGCTCAGCCTAATAAATTGAGACCTAAAGAAATAGCAGATGCAGTAAGCGGGATTTTAAAACTTGAAAGCAGAGGGTTTATACCTGAACTTTCAGTTTGGGCAACCAACCCATTTGATTGATTTTTAAACTAAAAAGGAACCGGATTATGGATTTAAAAACTAGAAAGGAGGTGATAGATCATCTCTACTCCTTTATCTCTGAAAGTAAGAAAAAAAGGATGAACCAGGTACTAGGCGAAAGAACTAAGTTCCTGACACTTGTTTTAGAGGATGTTTACCAGCCTCAAATTGTGAGCTCTATTGTGAAAACATGCGATTGTTTTGGCATTCAGGATTTGCATCTGGTAGAAAACTTTAACAAGTATTCAGCAAGCCCTGATGCGATTATTGCTGCAACAAAGTGGGTGAATATTCACCGATACAGAGAAAAAAACAGCAATAATACACAACTGGCAATTAATGAACTGAGGGATTCAGGCTATCAGATTGTAACCGTTACAAACAATAGAAGAGCAACTTCAATTGATGAATTTCCGATGGATAAAAAAACAGCAGTTATTTTTGGACCGGAAAAAAGCGGACCATCTGATGTTGCTATTAAGCAAGCGGATGCTTTTGTAAAAATTCCGTTGCTTGGTTTTTCTGACTATCTGAATTTACCGGTCACTACAGGAGCGGCCTTGAATTCATTAAGACACCGAATGGTTCAGTCTAAAGCAAAGTGGCAACTTGATGAAAATGAGATTGATGAAGTTAAATACTTTTGGGCGCATAAGTTGCTGAAAAGTGCCGACAGACTCGAAGATGTTTTCTTAAATAAATAAATTCTAAACTAAATAGAGTATAGAAGAAAAGTTTACTCAAAAAGACATATTTTAACATTATATTTGTATTTTTAATTTAATTGTCAGAGATTTGTGTACTTAACACTATCTATATGTCTATTTTAAGTTCAGGGGTTTTTTGGGGTGTTCTGATTTTATTAATCGGAATGTCAATAATTTTAAAAGCATTGTTTGGCTGGAATATTCCGGTTTTAAGAATTGTCTTTGGATTGCTGTTTATATACATAGGCCTTCGGTTAATACTTGGCTTTTTTTATAAACCTGACACTAAAGAGAAACACTTCTTTAATAGCAAGGAAAAAATAGAATATAGCGAAGGAGTTAAAGATTATAATATAATTTTCGGCAGTTCTGTGATTGATTTGAGAAATATAGAAGTCGTTGATAAAAAGAAAAAAGTAGAAATAAATGTCATTTTTGGAAGCGGCAAGGTCTATATGCCTGAAAATGTAGATTATGTAGTAGAAATGAATGCTATTTTTGGTGATGTAAAATCTCCTGACAGAAATGCAAGTGGGATGGGAAGCGCCAACTACACCAAAGGCGTCGGTGACTCTGCAGAAAATGTAAAGCTGTATATTAGTGTTAATGCTATTTTCGGCTCAGTAAACATCGTAAATTGATAGTTTAACCTGTTGCCCAGCTTTCTCTGTCAAGTGAACGATATTGGATAGCTTCAGCCAGATGTTCAGCTTCAATTTCTTTACTGCCATTAAGGTCAGCTATGGTTCTGGATACTTTTAGTATTCTGTCATAGGCTCTTGCCGATAAACCCAGTTTTTCCATGGCTCTTTTTAACAGGTTTTGTCCTGCACTATTGATTTCACAACATTCTTTCAGAATTTTTGAGCTCATTTGTGCATTGCAATACAGACCTTCAGTATTTTTAAATCTATCTTCCTGAAATTCTCTGGCTCGTATCACCCTTTCTCTTACCGCTTCACTTTTCTCTCCCGAAGGAGCGGCAGAAAGGTCACTGATTGATACCGGGGTTACTTCCACATGCAAGTCAATCCGATCCATTAAAGGGCCTGAAATTTTATTTAAATATTTCTGAACTATACCGGGTGCGCAGACACATTCCTTTTCCGGATGATTGTAATATCCACAAGGACAAGGATTCATAGAGGCAATCAGCATAAAACTGGAGGGATAGTCAACGGTAAACTTTGCTCTGGAAATGGTAATTCTGCGTTCTTCCATGGGTTGTCTGAGCACTTCTAAAACCGTTCTTTTAAATTCCGGAAGTTCATCCAGAAAGAGTACTCCATTATGGGCAAGCGAAATTTCTCCGGGCTGAGGCACATTCCCTCCGCCAACTAATGCAACATCACTAACGGTATGGTGGGGAGATCGGAAAGGACGCAGATTTATTAAACCGGAATCTGAAGGAAGCAAACCGGATACAGAATGAATTTTTGTAGTTTCTAAGGCTTCATAAAGTGTTAAAGGAGGTAAAATAGTTGGCAGTCTTTTTGCCAACATTGTTTTTCCGGAACCGGGCGGTCCAATTAAAATGAGATTATGGCCTCCTGCTGCGGCTATTTCCATAGACCTTTTAATATTTTCCTGTCCTTTTACATCCTGAAAATCCAAATCAGTAATGTTTAGTTTATGAGCAAATTCAGCCCGGGTATCTATATGGATTTTCTCAAGATTATGGTTATCAGTAAAAAAGTCATAAACGTCTCTAATGTTTTCCACGCCATAAACATCCAGATTGTCGACTATTGCCGCTTCACGGGCATTTGCTTTCGGTAAAATAAGACCTTTAAAATTTTCTTTTCTGGCCTGAATAGCTATTGGCAAAGCACCTTTAATGGGTTGTACTGTGCCGTCTAAAGACAATTCCCCCATGATAATATATTTTCCGATTTCCTCCTTGTTAATTTGATCGGAAGCGGCCAAAATTCCGGCAGCCATTGTTAAGTCATAGGCAGAACCCTCTTTTCGAATATCTGCCGGGGCAAGATTTATTACGATTTTTTTTCTGGGAATTTTGAGGCCGTTATTTTTCAAAGCGGCGTCCATTCGAAACCAACTTTCTTTAACAGCATTGTCGGGAAGCCCTACTATGTAGTGATTCATCCCTTCCCCAATATTTACTTCAATTGTAATTGTTCTGGCATCGACACCATATACAGCACTTCCAAAAGTTTTTACCAGCATAGTATATCTATATTTTCAAACATAAATATACTAATTTAATATAAGAAGTTGATTTGTATACTTACTTTTTAAGTATATGAGCGGTTTTTAGTCTATTTTTTGAATACGAATAGTCTCTGTGGAGTTGCCATTTGATTCGGTTAAGCGAACGAAATAAACCCCGGAAGCAAAGGGACTCATGTCAAGAGTGATTTTCATTTGTCCGTTGATAAGGTGGCCATTTTGTAAGGGCTTTATTTTTTTACCCAATACATCAAAAAGTTCAACATTTATATCTACATCTGATGAAGCAGATATTTCCAAAAACACGGAATTGCTTGTAGGGTTAGGAAAAACGTTTACATCCCATATAGAAAGGCTGTTGGAAGAAATGCCAACGCTCAATTTTTCAGGTTGATGAAATCCCTGAGTAAGTATAAGATCGCTGCTGCTTAGCGTTTCTATCACAGTTTCTCCGACTGTTTGGCTCAGGCTGTAGCCGCCGGCTGTATGAAAGGCCCCCGAGGAGCTGATTACGGTTGGGCTGAGAGATTGTCCAAAGCTATAGAGTGCAGTCAGACTGATGGCAATAGTTAAAAGTAAACTTTTCATACAATTTTATTTAAAAGGGAAAATTGAAATTATCCTTAGGATAAAATTAATCATTATTTATCAAAGTAAATAATTGATGTAAGACTGAGGCTATATTTTTTAAAAAAGTAAAAATATAGGTCCGTTCATCCCAAGCTTTTAGAGAATTGAAGGCGGTAGTGTGTTAATTTTTGGTTTATTTTTTGAAAAAGATTTTTAAACTATATGTTTTCTTTTATATTTACATTTATTTTAACACGAAAATATATACGATGAAAATCTTAAAAACCTTAACGGCACTGTTTTTTCTTAATTTATTTTTATTAACGGCAAAAGCAGAGGAAAAACCGGCTATCAGAATTGCTAATGTTGTGATAGATATTGAATATGGCGAATTACTTGGTGATTTTTTTAACTTAGAGTTATTTTTCACTAAACATTTTCAGAGAAATTTTTCATTTACTGAATCTGAAATTAAACATTTTATTGAAAAATCTTTCACATTAAGCGGATACAGGGTACAAGGCTGGGGAAGCATGTTCAGAGAACTTGATGAGCACTTCAAATCTGAGTTTGCTCTTGGTGTAAAAATCAAAGAATTTGATGTGAATTTTAACTTAAGAATGGGGGATATGCGAAGTATAGATACAAGAATGGAAACTGAATGGTCAATCTTTCACATAGAAAGTGAACAGGTAATTCTTAATAAAAACTTGACAAGCAGTAATAATATAGAAATATATACAAATAGAACTAGACTAAATTTAGTAAATGAAGACTTTACACCTGTTACCTATCATGCTTTCAAACATAACGTCAAACAACTCATTGAAGACCCGGAGTTTAAAGCAGCAATACGTGATGTTCCTGCCAAAAAAGAAATAGATCCGGCAAGTTTTGATAAAATCACACTCAACAAAGTGCCTTCACCCGGTACAGAAAGAGCAAAAGTGTTGAAAAGGGCACAGGATGCTTCAGTAACGATTGTAACAGCTACAGGACATGGCAGTGGCTTTTTCATAGATCATCATGGTTTAATTCTTACCTGTTATCATGTTGTACAGCAATCAAATAGTGTGGAAGTAGCGCTGAATGAAGGTACTTTGATAAAAGCAAAAGTTGTCCGCACCAATCCGGATTATGATTTGGCACTCATCCAAATTGAAAATGTTAGTTCCACTCCAATAGGTTTCAATAGTTCCAAACCATCTCCAGGAGATGAAGTCTTTGCCGTTGGCTCACCTGCCCATAAAGACCTGGGGCGTTCGGTTACCCGCGGGATTGTAAGTGCTGAAAGAGTTGTAGAAGAACGGCAATACATCCAAACAGATGCCGGCGTCAGTCCGGGCAATAGTGGCGGCCCTTTAATCAACCACAGAGGCGAAGTTGTAGGCATTGTAAATGCCAAAGCAATGTCATTCGGTACAGAAGGCGTTGGCTTTGCTATTCCGGTGAGTGTTGCCATGGAGAAATTGAATTTGGGGGTGGAGTAGGGTATTGGTGCCGTAATTGGCGCTGGTTGGCGTTATCAACAACCACAACCAAAAACAAAAACAAGGAATTGACAGTTAAGCTGGCAAAATTGCTATTGACGGCACAGACATTTTAAGCTTTGACCTTGGTAGCATAGCCCCGAAAAAGCAAAATAAAATCTACTTTTTAGCTGTGAAATCAATTCTTTTTTGAGAATTTTTTAAAATTGTATCTTTTTCCCAAAGCAACGGCTTGTAACGAACATGTAAAAAATCATCTAACTGATCATTATAATGCGGACTTCCAATTCGTTCAGATTGTCCGGGTGGCACACTAATAAGAGAGTTTTCCCAATTTGAAAGATCATAGATAAAACGGGCAGAGGGTATTATAAGCGAACCACTAAAAGGTTTTGAAGGGTGCCAGGCTGCCTGACAGGCTGTGTCAGTATTTCCTCCATAAGGAAAAGGCCCCTGATTGAAAACCTTGTCCATTGGTGATTTTTTGCCAAACGGATGCATGAAAACCAGCTTATGTAGCTGGCCCCATTTCCATAGTTTACTGTCTTTACCCAGCTTTTTTTCCAAGTAATCTATTGACTCTGTCATACAGTCAGAAATAATTTTCTCTTTATCTCCTTTTTTAAGAAATGCTGTACTTTCATTTTCTAAAATATTTAAAATAATGGTTGCTTCCTGTCCGTAGAGCTCACTCATGGGATGCAAAACTTCATTGGTGCCTTCTCCCATGAGCTCAGCAAAAGAATCCTCACCGAGTAATTCTTTAAATACTTTTTTTAAAAAACAAATTTTCCATACTTCATAAATACAGGTAGCTGCCGATTCAGTATCCGTATTTCCATCCCAACTCGAAATCATTTCAACGGCTTTATGTGCAGGTAACTCTTTAGAAAGGTTTGTAATAATAATATCTCTAATTTTCAGACCCGGTATACAAAGCAGATCAGCTTGAATTTGCTGCATGTCAGATATGGAAAAACGGCTTTTCTTTTCTAATAAATATTTAATTCTTTTCGCCCTGAATCCATCCATCCAGGAATGTCCCAAATAAAAAGGATAGTCATCGTTGACAATTTTGTTATTACTGTTTACCAGATAACCTTTTTCTGTATTAAAAGCATAAGGTTTTTCTTCGGTGGAAAGATAGGGTCTGTTTTTGTCGGGCAAGTTTTCAATGTAAGGATAGCTCCCCTCAGGTGCTTTGCGTTTAGGCGTTTTTCCGCTGACAAAGTAGCCCGTATTTCCGTAAACATCAGCATAGCTGAGGCACAGCGCCGGAGCATCAATATCTTTTACAGCATTGACAAAATGATTCCAGTTTTCTGCCTTGTTGAGACGATTCCACGCATCTAATATATTATTTTGAAAAAAAGCGGGGGAGTAGAGGGTTATGAGTTGTTGTTCACCATCACTAAGGGTATGCAGAACCGGGCCAAAATCTGTATTATAAAAACTTTCATTGGCAGGACTTTTTCTTCCTTTTATATGAAAAACTTCTTCCCTCTCAGTAATGCTCAGTGTCTTTCCGTTGCTGTCAGTATGCGAACCCTTTTTTATGCTTTCTTTTGGTATTAATACTAAATCCTGTATTTCGGTAAAAGCTAAAGTGGCTCCCCAGGCTATGTGTTTATTATGTCCTATTAAAATCATGGGAATCCCCGGAACGGATACCCCACTTACTTTTAAGTCTTTACTTTCAAGGTGGTTTTGATACCAGATTGATGGCTGAAGCGAAGCTAAGTGCATATCGTTACATAAATAGGGAAAGCCCGTATCGGTTAGTTTGCCGCTAATGGTCCATGTATTGCTGCCTTTTATATCTTGCAGCCAGGGGCCGGTAGCTTTTTTCAATTCTCTGGAAAACTCAAAAACATTAAATTCTCTTCCCTCATCCAGTGTTTCGGGGTTTTCTTTATAGTAGTTCAGGTCAATTTCAGCGGTTTTTAAACCCAATTTTTTCTCTAATTTTTCACGCACCAGCTTTCCGTGCCATACAAAACCCATTTGCCAGGACATTAATCTTGCAATGGCTAAACTGTCTTTTAGCTGCCATTTTTCGGGCTTTTGCTTTAATAAAGAGTATTCAGCAGGATAATTTTCAGGATACTTTTCAATAAAAAAGTTAACGCCTTTCACATAGGCTTCCAAAACGCCGCTAAGTAAAGGACTTAACTCTGTAGAATCTTGTTCGGCATTTTTAGTAAAACAAAGACTTCTTGAAAAACGATCGGTATCAAAAGTTTCTTCTCCGAACCACTCAGAAAGCTTGCCATGGGCTAATCTTCTTGCAATTTCCATTTGAAAAAGCCTGTCGGAGGCATGCATAAACCCCTGCACAAAAAACAAGTCATGGTTGTCATTAGCATAAATATGCGGAACGCCCCACTTGTCCATTAAAACAGAAGACTCTCCATTTAACTCAGGAGCCTCAATTTTGCCGTTAAAGCGGGGTATCTTTTTTTTGGATATTTTGTTTACATATCGCCTGAGAAAATATGCTGTAATATTGTGAAGTAAATCCATGCCTGATTATTTTTTAAATTTCTTAAAAATAATCAAAGCAATGAATAATTCAGCTTGAACGGCACTTTTTACTAAAAAAAACTTTAATTATTCGGCTTGTACGCTTTGTGGACTTAGTAAGGCCCGATATTCAGCTTGATCGTGTAAAATTTCAAGACCTTTGAGAATATCATGGTCGTAGCGAAGACCTATTTCAATTTTCCCGGAACGATGGTAGTATCTGCTCACAATTTCTGTTGCCAGAAGTTCCTCAATTTCTTCTCTGAAAGTATAAACATCTTCAGCCTTATCTTCTTTAATCTTTAGCAATACTGATGCAAGAGTTTCTTCTACAGCCTCCATATACTTTTCATCTTTAAGTTTATTCTCCAGCTCTGTGATTAAACGCTCACTTTCAGTTTCGTAAGAGATATCTCTTTCTTTTAAAAAGGCTATAAAAGCATTGTAGGTTTCATCAGTGATTTCAAAAGTAGAGGGAGGTGCAATTTCCTCATTTTCAGCACTGAATTTTGTAGCAAAGTCAAATATAACATGGTTAGTTATGAGAGCTCTCGTCAAAGGGCTGTATTCTCTGCTTGCAACTTCCACATCCGGCATAATTCCGGTGCCATCAAAAACTACACGTCCGTTAGCTGTGGTAAAAGGTACTTTTAAAGAATCGGCAGTAGACACCGGCCTTCCGTCGAGTCTGTTAGAATAATCAATAGACTGTATGCTTCTGCCGCTTGGAATCAGATATTTAGCGGTTGTTACCTTCAGCTTAGACTGATAGGGCAGGGAACGTGTGGTTTGTACTAATCCTTTCCCGAACGTTCTTCTACCCACAACAACTCCACGATCTAAATCCTGCACAGAACCGGCTACAATTTCTGATGCTGATGCGGAACCTCTGTTTGTGAGAACTACTAATGGTAATTCAGTGTCAACAGGATCATTCAGCGTTCTGAAAGTTCTATCCCAATCAGGAATTTTCCCTTTGGTACTAACGATTTCCTGTCTGCGCGGAATAAAAACATTACTTACATTTACGGCTTCACTTAGCAAACCTCCCGGATTTCCTCTTACATCAAAAATTAAACCTTTAAGCTCACCTTCTTTTTGTAAGCTTTCAATTGCTGACCGCACTTCTCCGCCGGCATTATCTGTAAAATTACTTAAAACTATATACCCAATTCCATCGTCTGCCCAGCCATAAAAAGGTACATTTTTTACACGTATTTCTTCTCTGGTCAATACATTCATAATTTCTTCATAAGTGCCGTCAGCCTGTAATCTTTTCACTGTTAACTCAACAGTAGTTCCGGCTTGTCCGCGCAACATATTGCTGACTTGTTCTGTATTTCTGTTTTCAATTTTTTCATCATCTACTTGAATTAAAATATCACCGGCTTTCAGCCCGGCCTTGTGAGCAGGATAGTTTTCATAGGGCTCGGAAATGACAACTTTGTCATTATGTTGTCTGATAACAGCGCCAACTCCACCGTATCTTCCGGTAGTTTGTAAGCGGTGTTGTCCAATTTCAGACTCTGATATAAAGTTGGTATAAGGGTCTAAAGATTCAAGCATCGCATCCATTCCAATGCGCATCAGTTCGCCGGGCTCAATAGGTTCCACATAATAAGTATTCAATTCTTTATACAAGGTGGCAAAAATGTCCAGATGTTTGTTTATCTCAAAATAGTCAGTCTTTTTATCAAAAGACATTATACTCAGTGCCAAAACACCTACCAAGCCGATTGAAAAAATTACTTTGTATTTAGATTTTATTTTTTTGATAATTTGCATATGAAAAAATTTAAAGGGTAAAACAGTAAGTCTTTTCCGGAGAAAAATTTGCCTTAAGTTAATAAGTGCAAGTTTATAAACGCAAACTAAAGACAAAAATTTTAGAAAAATCTTCTAACATAAAATACAATCCGAAAATCAAAAAGTTTTTCAGTTAGCAAAATGATGTTTTCATAATAGTAGAATCAACAGCTTTATAATTAAATAAAGTGCTTTTAAAATAAAGCTTAATTAATGTTGTTAAGTTATTAATTTTGCCAAATTAGTTGATACTTTCAACTTTTCTGTTTGTAATATGTATTTATTAATTCAATTACCTTAAAAAACTTATGAAAAACTATACACGAAGGATATTCTTCTGCTTTCTTCTTTTCATAATCTCTCCGGTGAACCAGATTTTCGCCGCTGAATCATTAAGTCTGGATTTAGCTATTCAACAGGCATTAGAAAGAAATTTTGATATAATAATAAGCGATATGGAAGTTGATATAGCTGAAAATAATAATCGTCTGGGGAATGCCGGTTTTTATCCGGACTTAGACTTGTTAATTAATCAGAGAAATCAGTTTGTGAATGCAGATAACCCGGCCTCATTTTTAAATGGAGAGTATAGAAATATTGGGGCTATTGCCGGAGCAGAATTGAACTGGACAATTTTTAACGGATTCAGAGCTCATATTTCAAAATCCAGATTATCCTTATTAGAAGAACAAAGTCGCGGATTTTTGACTGTGGTTGTTGAAAATACAATTCAGGGTGTGATTATGTCATATTTTCAATCTTGGATAGAAAAAGAAAAAATGAATGTGCTGGAAAGTTTAACAGAATTATCCAAAGACCGTCTTGAGTATGTGGAATATCAGCGCTCTGTGGGTTCTGCAAGTTCTTTTGATGTACTTCAGCTAAACAATAATTTTATTCAGGATTCTACTAATCTTGCCCGGCAGAAAATAATTTATAATCGTTCTTTGAGAAATTTGAAACGACTGATTCGGGCAGATGAGGAAATTGATTTGGAACTTACGGATGAGCCTTCTGTCAGGGATGAGGGTTTTGAAAGAGACCCATTATATGCGATGTTATTAAGCAATAATTCAAATATCAGAAATCAGTTTGTTCAGCTTGAAATTTACAAGAAAAATACTTCTTTGCAACGGACAAACAGATACCCGCGATTGTCGATGAATACAGGTACTTCATATAATCTAAATGAGTTTAAATTAGAGGATAATCCCTCTACTACCGGAAGAACATTTGAGTATTATATAAATTTTGGTTTATCCTTCAATTTATTTAGCGGAGGCAATATTTCCAGAGAAATTCAGAATGCTAAAATTAATGAGTTAATAGCGGAAACATCTTATCAGGAGATTGAGGAATCGGTAAAGTTTGAGTTTTTTAATGCATTTGATAATTATGAAATGCTGAATGAGGTTACAGGTCTGTTGGAGTTAAATAAAAATAATACAGAAAGGCTTTTATCGCTTGCAGAAGACCGCTTTAATGAGGGGTCTATTAATATTTTTGAATACAGAACAATTCAGCTTGATTATTTAAATGCAGTTGTACAGTATTACGAAACCATGCTTGATCTTAAATCTGCCGAAGTAGAATTGTTGAGGCTAACCGGTGGCATTATTGATGAAAATTAGGGTTTTTCTTTAGCATTAGTTTTTTTCATGCGCTGGCGGAGAACTTCATAGGCCAATACGGCCGCTGCATTAGAAACATTTAAAGAGTCAATTTTTCCCATCATAGGAATAGAAATGATTTGGTCTGAAGCGGATCTCCATTTTTCTGTTAACCCGGTTGATTCTTTTCCTAAAACAATGGCAGACCCTTTTGTGAAATCAGAATCAAAATAGGTGATGGCATTTTGGAGGGCAGCTGAAAATATGTTAATGTTTTCTTTTTTCAAAAAATCAATGATAGTCTCCGAATCGGCTTGAATGACATCAATAGAAAAGCAACAGCCGATACTTGCTCTGACTACATTTGGATGAAAAATATCCGTATGTGGATCACAAACAATTACAGCATCACATCCGCTGGCATCGGCAGTTCTCAGGACCGCTCCCAGGTTTCCCGGCTTTTCAACACTTTCAAGTATGATATAAAAAGGATTTTTTTTGTTTTTTAGATTTTCAAGGCCAAGCTCTTTAATCTTAAATAATCCTAAAACCCCTTCTGTATCTCCTCTGTAAGTCACTTTTGAAAACACTTCTTTTTTTACGGCATAGGTTTTTTGAGCATTTTTTTCAAAATTTTGAATGTTGCTTTGGTTTTCTAATTCCGCATTGAAATAGAATTGCTGTAACTCATATCCGTTTTGAATTGCCAGATTCATTTCTCTATTTCCTTCAACCCATATAAATCCTGTTTTTTTTCTGTAAGGAGCTTTTGTTTTTAAGCGGGCTAAATCTTTTATTTTCGGGTTTTGTGCACTGGTTATAATGTCCATGATTAGTTGTTCTGATTAAAGAAACTATAAAGTTTTCCGGAAATAAGTCTTTTGAGAAATTTATTTCATCAAATATCTGAAAAATAGAGCTAAGGAATAATGATAAGTAGGATTATAATATTTTTATAAAGCATTGGATTTTATAGAACTCTTTCCCTTTTTTGCTTGTTGCTTAAGTGAAAATAAAATATAAAAAAATATGGAAGCAACAAAACAACCGATTTTAGAAATATATACGGAAATGACGCCAAATCCGGAGTCTATGAAATTTGTGGTTAACAAAATGCTTTTGGCCGGAAAAAGTGTTGATATCAGAGATGAGGAGACCTTAAAATTATCGCCTTTAGCTCAAAGGCTTTTTGAACACGAATATGTAAATGGAGTATTTGTTTCTGCAAACTTCATCACGATTTCAAAATCCACTAAAAAGGAGTGGATGGAGATAATCCCCGAGTTAAAACAATCTATCAAAAACCTCTTAACTGAGGGCATAAAAGTTATTGATGAAAAAGCTTATAAGGCCTTTGTTGATAAACAAGAAGCTGAAGCAGCATCTTCGGGCGAACAAACAGACACGGTAAGCAAAATTAAAGAGCTTCTGGATACCTATGTAAAACCGGCCGTAGAAATGGACGGTGGAGCCATTCAATTTAAATCATTTAATCCGGAAAGCGGTAAAGTTACTTTAGTGTTGCAGGGTGCTTGCAGTGGTTGTCCATCTTCAATGCTTACTTTAAAAGCCGGAATTGAAGGTATGTTAAAAAGAATGTTACCTGAAGAAGTTACCGAAGTGGTTGCTGAGTCTGAAGACGATGCATAGCTTTTAGGGAGAAATTAAGATACAGCAAACTTTTTTTAGTTTTTTTTGTAATATATTACCAACACTATACTATAAACGTCCAATAATACTATTGAAAGAAATTGAGTCCTAAAAACTCAATGTTTCTGTTTATGCCAATATTGGCAGCAGCATGTTTATAATATATTAAAATGAAAACTTATCATGTAATTGGACTTATGTCCGGAAGTTCTTTAGACGGATTGGATATTGCTTACTGCAAATTTGAAGAAGAGGATGGGAATTGGAAGTTTGAGCTGTTAAAATCTCATTGCCATAAATATGATAAAAAATGGTTTCTTCGTCTTAAGAATCTGGTGTTGCAAAATGCTGTAACATATCTTAAATCTGACACTTTTTTTGGACATTACATCGGAGAGGTTGTGAATGATTGGATACAGTCAGAAGGAATAGGAAGTAAGGTAGATTTTATCGTTTCTCATGGTCAAACTGTATTTCACCAACCCGACAACCTGATGACCAGTCAAATTGGGGATGGCGCATCTATTGCGGCTAAGACCGGCTTGCCGGTTATTACAGACCTGCGGTCGATGGATATAGCTTATGGCGGTCAGGGTGCTCCTATAGTGCCCGTGGGTGAAATGAAGTTATTCCCGGACTATAAATACTTTATAAATCTGGGAGGTATTGCAAACATAAGCGCTCACCTTCCGGATGAGATTGTAGCTTTTGATATTTGTCCATGTAATCTAATCCTGAATCCGGTAGCCAGACAGAATGGCTCCGATTATGATGATAAAGGCAGATTAGCTTCCGTAGGAACAGTAAATGAAAGTTTTTTCAATGATTTAAATACGAGTTGGTATTATACAAAAGAATATCCAAAAACGCTGAGTGGTGGTTTTGTAAATAAAGTTTTATGGCCGACTATTAAAAAATATCAGATTCCAATTGAAGATAAACTAAGAACTCTTGTGGAGCATATAGTTTATCAGATTTCTAATCACATAAAAATGATTGAAACCACGAAAAATGTAACTTTTAATAAGGATGAAAGCATATTATTTAGTGGAGGAGGTACATTTAACACTTTCCTTATGGAAAAATTATCTGAAGCCTTGCCCATGAGTGTAATTGTTCCTAATGAAGATGTAATTAATTATAAAGAAGCATTAATAATTGCTTTCTTGGGAGTATTGAGAATGCGAAACGAGGTGAACTGTCTTAAATCTGTAACAGGTGCGACACAGGATACTGTAAACGGATCAATTTACTTTGGACATAAAGAGAAACAGGCTGTATCAAATCCCGATGATTTTTTTGAATAAAAAAAATGTTGCTTATCTGATTAAGTGCAGATTTCCTGTAAAATACTCATCACGTCCGTCCAGAAAACGAATTCTGATATCATAAACGTAAACTCCCATGGGTTGGTCAGCATTATTAAAAGTGCCGTCCCATCCATTATTGATAACATTTGTACTAAATAATTTCTGACCCCAGCGATTAAAAATTTGCATTTCGAAAGTCTCTACATTTTTGGCTACCGGTCTGAATACGTCATTTATTCCACTTTCATTGGGTGTAAAGGCATTGGGTATACTTATTGGTAACGGACATTCATCTGTGCCGGAGGTAACTTCTAAGCTATCTCTTCTGGTGCAACCATCAGCAGTAATTTCAAGCCATACAATTTCCGGTGTGGTTGATACTTCAATGGAAGTAACATTATCCTGACCGGTTGACCACTGGAAACTATCAAAATCCGGAGGAAAGTCCGGTTCAATCACTAAAGTTTCTGAAAAACAAATGCTTGTGTCAGCTCCAAGTGAAAATTCTGGACTTTGGTTAACGGTTATTGTAGTAACGGTTGAGTCAGTTCCACAGATGCCGTCAGACACAAACAAACTTATATCAAAAGTGCCTTCCATTTCATATACATGCTGTGGGTTAGCTGTTTCATAAGTGTTTCCGTCACCGGTATTCCATGTGTAAGCACTAATATTACCTATTGAAGACTCATCTAATACAATAACTTCACCACTACAAAGAATGCTTGGTACATTTATAATTGCATTTGGACGAGGGTTAACCACTACATCTTGCAATACCGTTTCTGTACATCCTTCAAATGAATTGGCTATCGTTAAACTAATGGAATAAGTCCCTGCCTCGGCAAAACTATGTACAGGGTTTTCGATGTCGTAAGTAACGCCATCAGGGAAAATCCAGTTATAGTTATCCGCAAAAGCTGGAGTAGTGATTTCGAACTCAATATCCTCATTGGCACAAATTGGGCTTGTAAGGCTGGTAAAGGCAGCGTTAAAACCATCTGATAGTTGAACAGTAAAACTTTCCTGAACAACACAATCAGAACTTTCCATTTCAACAGTTACATTTAAAACGCCACCTGACAGCACAGTTATTTCCGGGGCAAAATCAGAAGAAGTCATACCATTGCCGAAATTCCATATTATATCAGTTACATTTCCTTCTGTATTATTTATAATTGTGACAGTATCATTTGAGCAGCCGGTACTAATTTCATATTCTATATCAGGTATAATTATATTATTTGCCTGAAAAACCAATTGGTCTGAAATTGCAATATTTCCGCAATTATCTTCTAAAAAAGTACCGTTGTCAGATCCGTGTAAATCTAAAGTGTAGGCACCGCCATTTATGATATATTGGTCTAATTCTAAAACAATAATGGAAGTAAAGGCTCCACCGGCATCACAATCATCAGAGCTGGCAGATAAGATATTTAAATTATCCGGCCCACTAAGGCTGAAATTTGTTCCGTCCGGATCGATTGAACTACATAAAACAGGTTCTGATAAGATAACTTCTAAAAAGAAGCTTTCGTCACAACCGGAGGTGTTTACATTTGCTAATTCAGGAGGTACATTGTCTAATATTTGAGCAGAAGAAGCAGTGAAATCTAAAGTATAACCATCGTCAGAGCTGGTAAAGTTATCAATTACCAAAGCATAAGTTTCACCGACATTAACCGGAAGGGGAGCACTGAAAGGTGGCCCGCCGGCTCCTTCAGAAATGCCTGTAAATCCGGACTGCAAGCCGGTTGGTCCGAGCGTACCTGAATAATTACAACGTACTTCAGGAGCAACACCTGTTAAGATATCTGAGCAGGACAAGCCGGTTAAGTCATACAAGGCAAAGTCATAGTCATCGTTGGCAAAAGGAATAATTGAAAATTCTAAATCACCACTACCTGTAACTGTAAAAATATACCAAACAGAATTGTTTTCGCCATTTAATAAACAACTTGTATTTTGAATTAAAATTTCCTGCATGTCCCCAAAGCCTTCATAAGATTCATTTTGTACATAAATATCCTGACATACAGATATGGCATTGCTGCAATCTTGTTCAGGGCCACTTACTTGTGCCTTTAACAAATAAAAAGAGAAAGTAAAAACAAGAAATGAAAGGATAAATTTTTGGCTACTAAGAAACATATATATAAAATTGGAGCAATTGTTTAAGATTATTGATAACAAATATGGTTTTTAAAATTTATTTATAATCATAACTTCTTTTTAATTTTTTTCTTGTTTAATGTATTGAAAATTTCTGAAAAATGAGAAAAATTTATCACTTTAACTTTTAGTATATCAATTGTTTTCAGAAAAATAATTTTCCCATTCCCGGAGCAAAGTATTTACGGCCTCATCGCTTTCCGGATTTTTTAAAGAGGATTTTTTAAAGATTTTTTCAAAGAAAGCATCCTGTAGCTTTCCGGTTCTAAGAGCCGCCGAATAAGGGATATGATCGGCAAAAGTAACCATACTGTAAAGCGGTATATATAAATCAGGGAAACGTTGATGTAATATATTTTCGATTTTTTTACGGAACAGAAAGCGTTCATCTGCAACCTTATCCCGCATTTCAATAAAGTTTCTCAAAGCCAGTTCAGCTATAGCGTCTCCATTTGGTTTTCGTTCCCCCTGATATTTTTGTAACAATTCAGGGATACTTAAATCTTCCTGCAATAAATCATTTAATACCCGACAATCCTCAAATCCGGCATTCATACCTTGTCCGTAAAAAGGAACTATAGCATGGGCAGCATCTCCTATCAGAGCCACTTTATTATCAAAAACCCAGGGTGAACATTTAATGGTGACTAATGAAGAAGTTGGGTTTTTAAGAAACTGATCTTCTAAATCCGGTATGAGCGGCACTACATCCGGAAACCAACGATTAAAAAAACGGCTGATATCTTCTTTGGTATTTAAGTGTTCAAAAGCCTGTTCTCCTTTGTAGGGTAAAAATAATGTACAAGTAAAAGAGCCGTCAGTATTTGGTAAGGCTATTAGCATAAAGCTTTTTCTGGGCCATATATGCAAGGCTTCTTTTTTTATTTTCCAAGTTCCATCATCAGCCGGAGGCATGGCTAATTCTTTATAACCATGTTCTAAAAATTGCTGACTATAATTAAACCGATCTGTTTTTTGTAAATTATATCTGATAGCCGAGTATGCTCCGTCGGCTCCGAAAATTAAGTCGGAAGAAGTCAGGGTTTCTTCGTCACTTTGAGTGTCTGTAAAGGTAATTTCTCCTTTTTGAGGATTTATGTCAGTGCATCTTTTATTAAAATGTAAATTTACATTTTCGTACTTTTCAGCCTCTTCAAGTAAAATTTGATTTATCCTTCCTCTGGAAACTGAATATATTGATTGCCCCTCTAAACCATAAGGCTGGAAGTTTTCTACTCCTTTTTCATCATGAACCTGCCGTCCATGCATTGGTATAGCAATGTCTTTTACTGCCTTTTCTACGCCGGCGGCTCTGAGGCCTTTCCAGCCCCTTTCGCTTAATGCCAGATTAATAGAACGCCCGGCTGAAATTTTTACTTTGCGTATATCCGGTCTGCTTTCATACATGTTTATTTTAAAGCCTTTGCGTGCAAGTATCGTAGTGCATAAAGAGCCTACTAATCCCCCACCCACCACTGTCGTTTTTATATCATTGTAATTTTTCTTCATCGAATAAAAGTTTTAAAATAAAGAGTGTTCGTTTGTTTTTGTTCAAAAAGCGAAAAGATCTTTACCGATAAATTTTATGACATGCTTCATTTAACAAAACACCAAATTGATAGACATCTGAAAAAGAATTGTATAGAGGCACAGGTGCCAGCCTGATTACATCAGGTTCCCGCCAGTCAGCAATTAGCCCACCCTTTTTCATTTCGTCAAATATTTCCCGCCCTCTGTCTTTTGCCAGAATAGATAACTGACAACCTCTGGATTCTTTTTCAGGGGGAGTAATCAGATTGAATTTCCCGGAAAATTTTCTTTCTGTTTCAGTTATTATAAAGGCCATATAGGCTGTCAATTGTTCGCTTTTCTTTCTTAATTTTAAGATTCCAGCTTTTTGAAAAATTTCCAATGAAGCTTTTTGGGCTGCCATACTTAATACCGGGGCATTGCTCAGTTGCCAGGCTCCTGCTCCTTTTTGAGGAACAAATTGCTTTTCCATTTTAAAGCGGGTTTCTTCATCTGTGCCCCACCATCCGTTGAATCGTTTTAATTGATTGTTTTCATGATGTTTTTCATGCACAAAAATGCCGCTACACCCACCCGGTCCGCTATTCAGATACTTGTAGGAACACCAGGTTGCAAAATCTACATCCCACTCGTTTAGCTTAAGAGGAACATTCCCTATCGCATGTGCTAAATCAAGCCCAAAAGTTATGTTGTTTGCAGAAGCAACTTCTGATATTTTTTTGTGGTCGTAGTAATGACCGCTATAATAATTAACACCGGATAATAAAATCAGTGCCAGCTCATCTTTATGCTTTAGTATATTTTGAATGATTTTTTCATTTGCCTCACTTCCATTACAATTACTGATATCAACTTCTAGAAGAGCATTTTCATAACCGTGAAAATCAGCTTGGCTTTGAATAGCGAAACGGTCAGACGGAAAAATAGGCGTATCGGTCAGAACTTTAAATTTATTTTTTCCCGGATTATAAAAAGACACCATCAGCAAGTGCAGATTTACACTGAGGGCGTTCATTGCTGCTACTTCACTTTTTTTTGCTCCCAATAATTCAGTTAACCCCGGGGTTAAAAAGTGATGATAATAAAACCAGGGATTTTTTGCTTCGAAATGACCTTCAACACCTAATTCTTTCCAGTCTTTTAGCTCCTGTTGCAAATGAATATCAACAGTTTTGGGTTGCAGTCCTAAACTGTTGCCACAGAAATATAAAGCGTCTTTTTGCTGAATTTTTGGGATGTAAAATTGCTCTCTGAAGCTTTTTAATTCATCTTTTTTGTCAGCTTCTTCTGCAAAGTTTTTTTCAAATGCGAATTCCATATATTTTTTTGAGCAAAGGTAATAAGGCTTTTAAGCAAATCAGCAAACATTTCTATGAAATGCTTTTATGGTGTTTTTGTAGAAAAACATCAGGCATATAATTTTCCCGAGAAACGCCCAGCCATTCAAAAGCTGTTAGAGCAAGTAGTTGCTGCTTAACGGAGTCATTAAAAGCACTTTCTTCTATAAGCTTTCCCGGAACGTGTTCTCCAAGCGGGAATGGGTAGTCACTGCCTAGACAAAGTTTTTCCGGCCCCATCAAATCCACTAAGTATTCTAAAACTTTTTTATCATGAACAAGGGTGTCCAGATAGAATTTGTCAAGATACTCTCTGGGG
This sequence comes from Chitinophagaceae bacterium, assembly GCA_007695095.1. NCBI lineage: Bacteria > Pseudomonadati > Bacteroidota > Chitinophagia > Chitinophagales > Chitinophagaceae > Chitinophagaceae bacterium. The sequence goes on from REEL01000071.1 coordinate 51,119, forward strand.
TTTATATTATTATCTACAGCGCATAAGTCCGGACGGGTATTAAAACCATGTTCAATTCTGCCGATAGTTGCAGGAAATGATCCTCCCCCGTGGGCAAAAGCAACTTTTAGTTTCGGAAATTTTTCAAAAATTCCTCCAAAAATCATAGAGCAAATAGCCAGAGAAGTTTCAGCCGGCATTCCCACTAACCAGGGCAACCAGTATTTTGGCATTTTTTCAGTGCCCATCATGTCCCAGGGATGTACAAAAACAGATGCTCCGAGCGATTCAGCAGCTTCCCAAAAAGGGTATAATTCTTCATTTTCAAGATTCCAGTCATTAATGTGAGAACCGATTTCTACACCCCTTAAGCCCAAATCTTCCATACATCTTTTGAGTTCTTTTGCGGCAAGCTTGGGGTCTTGCATGGGCAGCGTTCCAAGCCCTATAAATCTTTTAGGGTTTTTATCTACAACACTTGCTATATGGTCGTTTAAAAACTTACAAACTTCAAGTGTGTCTTTAGGTTTTGCCCAATAGTTAAACAATACCGGTATGGTTGATAAAACCTGAACGTCAACATCAGTATTTTTACAATCCTCAACACGACTTGCCGGTTCCCAGCAATTTTGATTTACTTTTCTGAAAAATTTATCGCCAATCATCATATCTGCCTGACAACAATTACTGCTGTGATGCTCTAAATGTATAAATCCGTCATATCCGAATTTGTCTGCAAATCTGGGGAGATTTTCCGGCATTATATGGGTATGTATATCTACTTTAAAAAACTTTTTTTCTTTCATTCCTACTTTTTTTAAGGCTTTTCCATTACATGTCCGCAGTTATCACAAGTTCTGCGTTCTTCAGATTCATAAAAGTTTTTCATTACTTTTGGCAACTGACTTACTATATCCTCCAAAACGAAATACTCTTCATAAAGTAAGTGGTTACAACTTTCACAGTACCATTGAAATCCGTCTTTTTCATTTTTGTTTCTATATCTTTCAATGACTAAACCAACAGAGTTAGCCGGTCTTTGAGGAGAGTGAGGCACTTTAGGTGGCAGTAGAAAAATTTCGCCTTCTTTTATTGAGATATCCTTTGGCTTACCGTTTTCAATAATTCTAAGGACAATATTTCCTTCTAATTGGAAAAAGAATTCTTCCCCTTCATTATAATGAAAATCTTTTCGGGTATTCGGTCCGCCGACCACCATAACAATAAAGTCATCATTTCCTTTAAAAACCTGCTGATTTCCTACCGGAGGTTTAAGTAGATGTCGATGTTCATCAATCCATGTTTTAAAATTAAATGGGGCACTTATACTCATGATTTTTACATTTTAGTTTTCTTAAAAATAAGAAATTTATTCATACTGTCAATGATTATTTTATCTTTATATACAGATATGAAAGATGTTTAATGGAAATTTATTGCCCATTAAAGCTTAATTGTAAACGATAAACGAAAGTACTGCTCTATGAAAGAAATTCATGTTTTGCTCTTAAATACCATTGCTTTAATCATTGTTTTGATTTTTAATTCTTTAGGAGGCTCAGGTTCTTTAAGTGAGTATAGCGTAGGTGATATCAGCAATTTTTACCCGACTTTAATAACTCCGGCTTCTTATGCATTTGGAATATGGGGCGTGATTTATCTGCTATTAGCTTTATTTATTGGTTTTCAATGGTATTCTTATTTTAGAAGACCGGTTAAAAATCTCATTTTTGACAGTTTTCCATGGTTTCCTTTATCATGCTTTTTCAATTTACTCTGGATACTTTTATGGGTTAATAATTTTGTTTTTTACTCCACCATAGTAATCTTTTTATTGCTGTTTTGTCTTATCCGTTTGGTTTTGAAATACCGATTGGAAGTTTGGGACGCACCACTAAAGATTATTTTTTTCGTGTGGTGGCCGATATGTATTTATTTTGCTTGGATAATTTTGGCTTCCGTTATAAATGTCACGGTATATCTCAAAAGTATGGAGGCTGAGTTATACCTAAGTGAGACCGCATGGCTGTTTGTAATGCTTTCTGTCAGCACCCTTATCTATCTTTTGCTAATCATAAAAAGAAATATGAGGGAAGCTGCCATTGTTGGCGCTTGGGGAATTTTTGCCGTATACATAAACGTAATTGACAGCCACCCGCATATTGCAAAGTTTATCCTGGCTTTTCCTTTGTTGCTTATAATAGCAGCAAGCATTCATGCTTTTAAAAACAGAAAAACATTACCTTTTCTCAGAAAGGTGTTTTAAAAGAAATACTTAATTAAAATGTAGCTTCTTCTCCCGAAGCTTTTACAACTTTAATTTCTGAGATATTAATTGATGCAGTTCCTTCCGGGATGTCATTACCAAGAGATATATTACGGATAGATTTAGCGTCTACAACATGCGGATTTGCAGCCTGTTGAAAAGGAGAAGTAATCGGTGCTCCGGTAGCTCTGGAAATAGCAGCTCCATCTTCATTCATGAAATTTAAACGACCGCTGACACTTGTTATAGCTTCTCCCATTCGGTTAGTAAGTTCAACTTGAGTTCTGCGATCTTCTACAGAAAAACTGATGACATTCATTTCAAAATCCGGACCATCCATATCAATTTCTACTTTATCAGCAGCATCACTTGTTTTAGAGTCAGACCCTTCATTATTACAACTATAAAGAGCAAAAGAAAGAAAAGTAGCAAGTAAGATTAAGTTTTTCATCTGATTAAAATTTATATGATAAAATGTATTTATGCTCATAAAAGTATAAAAAAAACGAAGCAAAAATAAAAATTGCTTCGTTTTTAAGTTTTTTTTAAAAATTCTTTAACAATCCCTAAAGGTTTGATTTAATTTTTTTAGTTAACAAGTCCACTTTTTCTTTAAAGTCAGAATCAACATCCATTTGGTCGGTTATTTGTTTACATGAGTGAATCACCGTACTATGATCTCTACCTCCAAAATAATCTCCAATGCTTTTCAGTGGTTTGTCCGTAAATATTTTAGATAAATACATAGTTAGTTGTCTGGCCTGTACTACTTCTCTTTTTCTGGTTTTTTCCTTTAAAGAGTTAACCTGTACATTCAGGTTTTCGCAAACAACTTTTTCAATATATTCTATGCTAACTTCCTGAGAAATGTTTTTTACCAGATTTTTTAGTATTGACCGGGCTAAATCCATGTCAATTTCTCTTTTGTTTAAAGAGGATTGAGCCAGCAAAGAAATGATTGCACCTTGTAAATCTCTGACACAAGTGTTGATGTTTTGGGCAATAAAGTCAACTACTTCATCAGGAAACTGAATGCCATCGGCAAACATTTTCTTTTCAATAATAGCTTTCCGGGTTTCAAAATCAGGTGGCTGAAGATCTGTGGTTAATCCCATTCTAAAACGAGAGGTTAATCTGTCTTCTATACCATCCAGTTCATTGAGTTTTTTATCGGAAGAAAGGACAATTTGCTTTTGATTTTGGTGAAGCTCATTAAATATTTGGTAAAAAATATCCTGAGTGGATTCCTTTTTTGCCAAGTACTGAATGTCATCTAGCAGTAATACATCGATTACTTTGAAAAATTGTACAAAATCATTAACAGTGCCTTTTTTTATAGACTCAATAAATTTAGTTATAAAGGTGTCTGTCGTGAGATATAAAACTGATTTGGACGGATATTTGTCTTTTACCTGATTGCCAATTGCATGCAAAAGGTGTGTTTTGCCAAGCCCTACCCCACCATAAATAACCAAAGGGTTAAAGGAGGTTTGTCCCGGTTTTTCAGCAACAGCATAACCGGATACTCTGGCAAGTCGGTTGCAATCTCCTTCCACAAAGGAATCAAATGTGAAACCCGGTTTTAGATTTGAATTAATATCCATCTTTTTCAAGCCGGGAATTACAAAAGGGTTTTTGGGTGAGTCACCTAAAACTAATGGAGAGCTAACGTCCTTATTAATAAAATTTCCCCTTTTTTGATTCGGGTAATTTATTGTAGTGGGAGGTGAGCCATTATTGCTGTTTTTATTTTCCATTAGTATTTTGTAATTCAGACGGACTTCGGGACCGACTTCTCTTCTAAGACATTTAAAAATAAGCTCAGAATAATGTTCTTCCAAATATTCATAAAAAAATTGGCTCGGAACCTGTATGGTCATTTCATTATCTTTAAGCTCTACAGGCCTTATTGGTTCAAACCAAGTTTTATATGCTCTCTGTCCTAAAACATCGCGAAATACCTTTAAACATTCTTTCCATATAGAATCGCATGTTTTTATCATAGCTATTTCATAGGTTTTTTTTGGTTAAAAAATAAATTTATACAGCTACGAAAATGAACAAAAAAAAGTTAATAAAAAACTGTTTTGGCTATTGTTTATTTGTCAAGAATTACAGTATTGGGTTTCAGGCTGAAAATTTTCATATTTTTTTTATCAAAATATAAGTCAATGCGCCCCAAACGGATGCCTCCCCAGCCTACCTGATTGATTATCACATCTTTACCCAGTTTGTTTTTAAGTAACACCGGCTCGTCAAGGAAGGTATGTGTGTGTCCTCCAATGATCATATCTATGTTTTCTGTCTGTGAGGCGATGGTATGATCTGATATTCTTTCCGGGTCAGCGTACCTAAAACCAAGATGACTTAAAGCAATCACATAGTTGCAATTATAATCATTTTTTAGAATTTCAGAATACTTATTGGCAGCTTTAACCGGATCGGTATATTTTGTGTTTCCATATAATGAAGGAGGAACCAGGCCTTCCAGTTTTATTCCTAAACCCAGTATTCCAATTTTTATATTCCCTTTTTGAAATACCTTATACGGCTTAAATTCATTTTCTAAAATGGTATCTTTAAAATCATAATTTGCAGAAACGAAATCAAATGAGGCATTTGGGAGCTGTCTTTTCAGGCCATCCAGTCCGGCGTCAAAATCATGATTTCCCAGAGTAGCTAAATCATAGCCCATCATAGACATGCTTTTGATTTCCGGTTCTCCTAAATAAAAATTAAAATAAGGGGTTCCCTGAAAAATATCGCCTGCATCTACTAGAAGTACGTTTTTTTCCCGGCTTCTGATACTTTTAATTAGGGTTGCCCGCCTGCTAATTCCTCCCATCCCTTCAAACCTGGAACCTTCCGGAAAGGGTTCCATTCGCGAATGAGTGTCATTTGTATGTAGCAAAACTAGTTTTTCTAATGCCCCTTCAGCTAATGCTTCAAAGGGAAATTTTCCAATCCCGAATGCTAAAGTTGCCAAACCGGCATTTTGTATAAATTTTCTTCTATTGAACATATTTAACCCTCCCGTCTAATTTAGAAGTTATTGGTTTATCAGATTCTTTCAGATATTTTAAGTAATCAAAAATGGCATCCCTGAAAAGTACACCCAGATTTTCTCTTGGTAAATCTACTAAAAAGGGAAGCCTGTCTCCTCCGTCAGCGAGAAAGTCAGATAATACGACCGTATAAATTTTATCAGCAACCGGAGCTTCTCCATTAATTTTTAAGCTTTCCAATTTTCTGTTGTTAATTTCTAATTCCATTCCGGCTACCGGCCAGCCATTCCAATCGGCAATTACTTCTCCCAGTTTGATTAAAGTTTGAGCATCTAATTCCATTATAACCAAAAAATTGTCAAAAGGCATTAATTCGAAAATGTCGCCTTTGGTAAGTTCTCCCTCCGGAATGTTGGGCACCCTTAGTCCACCAATATTTACTATAGCAATGTCCACCGGCTTATTGTAATAAGTTTTGCCCTGATGCAAAATCAGGTCAGCGACAAAATTACCCAGTAAAGATTCCGGCTGCGCTCTGGGCATATCAAATGGAGCGTAACCAACCACCTCATTCATTTCTTCTTCCAGCGCTTCTTTATATGTAGCCAAAAAGGCTTCCATTTCTGAAGATTTTTCTATGGATTCTTCAATTTCATAGCTTCCATAGGTAGCCTTGCTTATGCTTAAATCTTTTGAAGAGCTGCACCCATTTAATAAAAGGCCAATTGTTATTACAAAGGAGAAAATTTTTAAAAATGTATTATTCATGTTTTTCTTAAGTGCTTTTAGTTTTAAAATAGATTAGAAGCTATCTTTATGTTCACCAAAAATATTTCTCAGGCAATCGGAAATTTCTCCTAAGGTTACAAGGTTCTCAACGGCTTCAATAACGGCAGGCATGATATTTTCATCTGCATTTACTTTATCGGTTAAATTTTTAAGACATTGATTTACTTTTTCTGTATCTCTTTTTTTTCTTAAAATTCTAAGCTTTTCAATTTGTTGAATACGGATACTGTCATCTACCGAAAATAATTTATCAAAAGGGGGTTCTTTTGTTTGAAACTTATTAACTCCAACAATAACCTTTTCCTTACTTTCAATTTGTTGTTGATAATCATAAGCAGATTGAGCTATTTGTTCTTGTATATATCCATCTTCTATAGCACTTACAGAACCTCCCATAGCATCTATAGTATCAATGATTTCCCGGGCTTTTTCCTCTATTTGATCGGTTAGATTTTCAATAAAATATGAACCGGCTAAAGGATCTGCCGTATCTGCCACACCACTTTCATAAGCAATGATTTGCTGCGTTCTTAGAGCAATGGAAGCCGCTTCTTCAGTAGGTAGAGAAAGTGCTTCGTCATAGCCGTTTGTGTGCAATGATTGAGTTCCGCCGAGCACAGCCGAAAGAGCCTGTAAGGTAACTCTTGAAATATTATTTAAGGGTTGTTGAGCACTTAGAGTTGATCCGCCTGTCTGTGTATGAAAACGCATCATTTGCGCTTTAGGGTCAGTAGCTCCTAATTCTTTGGTAATGTGAGCCCACATTCTTCTGGCTGCACGAAATTTGGCTATTTCTTCAAAAAAATTGTTATGTGCATTGAAAAAAAAGCTTAATCTTCTGGCAAATACATTTATATCTAATCCTTTTTCAATGGCGGCCTTACAATAAGACTTTCCGTTGGCTAAGGTAAAAGCGACTTCCTGAGCTGCATTAGACCCGGCTTCACGTATATGATAACCGGAAATTGAAATCGTATTCCATGCGGGTAAATATTGACTGCAATATTCAAAGATGTCTGTGATAATTTTCATTGAAGGCTTAGGAGGGTATATGTAAGTTCCCCTGGCAGCATATTCTTTGAGAATATCATTTTGAATAGTACCTGACAGCTTTGATAAATCTGCATTTTGTTTTTTTGCAACAGCAACATATAAGGCAAGCAGAATAAATCCGGTTGCATTTATAGTCATTGAAGTTGAAATCTTATCTAAAGGAATGTCTTTTAAAAGCAACTCCATATCTTCAATAGAGTCAATTGCAACACCCACTTTTCCAACTTCACCTTCAGAAAAGTGATGATCAGAATCATAACCGATTTGAGTTGGCAAATCAAAAGCTACTGAAAGTCCTGTTGTTCCCTGAGAAAGTAAATAATGATATCTTTTGTTAGATTCCTCTGCAGTTGAAAAGCCTGCATATTGCCTCATTGTCCAAAAACGACCTCTGTACATATTAGGATGAATTCCTCTGGTAAAAGGGAACTCACCGGGTATTTCAGCTTTATGATCAGCTAAGGTATAGGTTGGTTTTATTTCTATTCCGGAGTCCGTTAAAAAACGCTCCTTTCTTTCTGTTGCTTTTTTACTGCTCATTCGGTATATTAGATTTTCTGGTTACTAAGGTAAAAATTAAAGCTGTAATCTTCATTAGATGGATTTTGTTTTTCACAAATTTAACGCAGGGGAAACGCTTGAAACATTAAAAAAAACTAAGATTGTAAAGCTTATATAAAGTTAAATTTAGAAGTTAAGTATGAATCCAAAATTTGCGCCACCACTTGTAATATGCAATTTGGGTTTTGTTTGATTGAATGATGATTCATTTCGATTTTCATTGTAGGTTATCGTTGCCATTTTTTTTAAGCTTAAATATCTGACATTTAAAGGAACGGAAAGTAAAACAATACCACCTCCGATAGCAGCGATTTCCCAATTTAGTTTGGAACCATATAAATAGTTTGCTAATTGATAACCAATTATAAAACCTCCTATACTACTGAGAACTCTGCCTATTCTTTTATTTGCCTCCGCTCTTCGTAAGTAATGTGCAGACAAGTCATTTGTTTGAAGAATGTTTTTTAATTCAGTATCTGAAAGTTGTTTATCATCTTGATAGAAGTTAATTCCTCCAAAAATCGGCTTATATACTATTTCTTGAGAATGAGTAAACTTCAAATTTATACACATAAGAAAAAATAAAAAAACAAAGCGTTGCATATCAGGCAATTATTAGATTTTTTAACCTTTTTCAAGTAAAAATACAAATGTCAATGCTAAATTAAACTTAAATATCTGCATATGCTTTTAACTTTTTTAAAATAATAGTATAAAGTTCATTAAATTTGAACTTATCAAAAAAATAAAATATGAAATCAGTATCTTTTTATGCAGCACTTATTTTGCTGACCACCTTGTTTGCTTGCTCCGAAAACAGTCAACAAGCAAGTGAAGAAACTATGGACAAAAAAGAAAAGAAAGTTAAAGAAAATGACGAAAAAGTTGATTTAAGATTCCCTGCTATAAGCCCAAGGTCTCAGGTAAATCAGGTTATAGGCGTTACAGATGTTCGCATTGACTACAGCAGGCCTGCTGTAAGAGAAAGAGTAGTCTGGGGAGAGCTTGTTCCTTATAATGAAATTTGGAGAACAGGTGCAAATGCACCAACAACTATTAAATTGCAGCATGATGTAATGGTAAATGGAAATCCTGTTGCAGCCGGAAAATATTCTATAATTACAATTCCGAATGAGAATGGCAACTGGAAACTTATGTTCCATAAAGACACAGAGGTTAATAGTTCTATTGGCTACGATGAAGCAAATGATGCATTGCAACTTGAACTACAAGCAGAAAGTACAGACGTTCATTATGAAATGATGACGTTTAAGTTTATAGATGTAACGGAAACAAGTGGAACCGCTGTGATGGCATGGGAAAATCTTCAGATTGAATTTGATATTGAAGTTAACACACATGATATCGTATTGAAAAAGATCGACAAGGCTATTAAAAATGCCGATGATGATGACTGGATGGTTTATAGTCAGTCTGCAAGATATCTTGTTAGTAAAGGCGAAAGAATGGAAGATGCAGAAAAATGGATTAACAAATCTATTTCAATTGAAGAAAACTGGAGAAATTACTTTGCAAAAGCAAACCTTAGAGAGAAGCAGGGAGATATTCCAAGAGCCATAGAGCTTACTGAGAAAGCACTTGAAGCAGGAAGAAAAGATGAATCTTTTGGAGCAGAAGGGTTCCTAATAGGAAATTTGGAGCGGTTAAAATCTGAAATTTAGGCATACAAATTCTAAATTCTTTAAAATATAGAAAGGGCAGAGGTTTTAAATCTCTGCCCTTTTTTTATTGTTGCTTAAACAAAATTGTGTGTAAAAAAAGTTTATCTGGCTATATACATTTTGCCGAACCCACTATG
>REEL01000072.1 GCA_007695095.1 Chitinophagaceae bacterium
TTAGCCGGTCATTATATTACCGATGATTTTTCAGATCCCTTAAAATTTCAATTTGATTCTAATTCCTTAGACTTAGTTGTGCCCGCAGGCGGATATTTGCTTTTATGGGCCAGCGGTGACACTTCCAGAGGGGAGTTTCATATACCTTTCAGGCTTTCAATTTCCGGGGATGCCGTTGGCTTGTATCGCTATGATACGGAGGATGTGATTGATACGATGAGCTTTGATTTTATCCCTACTGATGTTTCATTCGGCAGGTATCAGGATACTCTCAGGCGATTTTTTCAAACACCAACACCTGAAGCGCCTAATACATCACAGGCTTATACCGGCATATTAGATCCTCCGGTATTTTCACACCCGGCAGGCTTTTATTCCAATAGCTTTCAATTAGGTATTTCTCATACAAATCCGGACGTTACCATAAAATATACTTTAGACGGCAGCAATCCTGATAATAATGGAGTAGTTTATTCAAACTCCATTTCAATTTATGACAGAAGCAGTGAGCCAAATAATATTTCCTTAATCCCAACTAATACTTGGCATTCGGGACATAGTCAAGGGTGGAATCCTCCGGATGGCTTAATTTCTAAAGGAAATGTCGTGAAAGCCAGAGCTTATCATCCCGAAAAAATAGATGCTTCTGCAAAAGGAACATTTTTTGTTTTTCCGGACAGTTCTGACGCCTATTCATTTCCGGTAATTTCCATAATAACAGACAGTTTAAACCTATTTGATGCCGATACAGGGATTTATATTCCCGGTTCAAACTCTATCCCAAATCAATATGAATCGAATAATTTTGCCGGCAGAGGAATAGAATGGGAAAGAAAAGCTCATTTTGAATATTTTGATACTTATGGTGATTTAAAGCTTTCACAAGGGGTCGGTTTACGTATACATGGCGCATACTCCAGAAGCTTTCCGCAAAAATCTCTTCGAGTTTATGCCCGAAATTTGTATGGGAATAACCATTTGGAATATCCTTTTTTTGATGAAATACCGGATGATGCTTTTCGACGAATTATTCTCAGAAATTCAGGTAATGACTGGAATTGGACAATGTTTAGAGATGCCGTAGCACAAAGTCTTGTTTCCCATTTTAATATGGATGTGCAGGCAACACAACCTACAATTACATTTATAAACGGCGAATACTGGGGCGTTCATAACATTAGAGAACGATACGATAAGCATTACTTAAACAGGGTTTATGGCGTAGATCCTGAAAATATTGACCTTTTGGAAGGAGTTGCAGTTGTAAAAGAAGGAGACTCTGTATTTTTTACTGATATGCTAGACTTTTTGGATAATAATGACCTCACTGATGACAGCATTTATTCTATTGCTAAAACTATGCTGGATGTTGATAATTTTATGGATTATAACAGTGCCCAGGTATACTTTGGAAATACAGACTGGCCTCATAACAATATCGATTACTGGAGGCTGCGTGTACCTTATGATTCTACAGCACCAAAAGGCCATGACGGTCGCTTTCGCTGGTTATTGTATGATGTTGACAGATCACTTGGGTTTACTCCTGCATCAACTGATATGATGACCATAATTACCAGTACCGCTCCGGATGAAATTGAAGCTACCGTAATTATGCGCAACCTAATCCAAAATCAGAATTTTCAATATGATTTCATAAACCGTATGGCAGACCATCTGAATACTGTTTTTAAGGAAGATTATGTTCTTAATCGCATACTTGAATTTGAAGATTATTATGATTCAGAAATGAGTGAACACAGTAGTAGGTGGCGGAGACCAAGTAGTTACAGCCAATGGCAATTTCGAGTAAGTGTTATGAAAACCGCAGCAAGTCAAAGACCCGGCCATGTCAGAAATCACATTCGCAATTACTTTAACATTTCTCAACTTCATGATCTAACTATAGACGTGTCAAATACTGCTAAAGGAAAAGTACAAATTAACTCCATTTTAATTGATGGGGAAAGTCCGGGTGTGGATACTCACCCCTACCCCTGGACCGGTAAATATTTTGATGGAGTGCCATTAAAACTAAAAGCCATTCCCGATTCAGGTTATATTTTCTCTCACTGGGAGATAGATACTCAAAGTTTGTATTCTTCATCAATTAATTATGTCTTAAATAATCAGCAAACGATTATTGCACATTTTGAAGCAGACAGCAGTTTGTTTGATTGTGGAAATGAAACATCTTTTGTATTGACTTGTCCTTATTCTTTTGACTATTGGTCTGAAAATGCTGATACCGGATCGTTTCCATTGGCCATGAATTTTGTATATATGGATCAGCAAGACCCCGGTATAGATGCTGAAATTGACGGAATAACCTACGGTGAATATAATCTGGATAACAGAACACGCATACTGGGCTTAAATCAACAGGGAGTAGGATTTATTAATACCGGCAATGCAGACGGAAATCCCGGATATCCCGGAACCCGATTGGGTGGTGCTATTTTGCGTATAAACACTACAGAGGTAGATGATGCTCATATTCAATGGACAGGCGGAACTGTTTTGGCTCAATCAAGGAAATATAACATCCGTTTACAATACAGAATTGGTAGTCAGGGTGCTTTTATTGATTTTACAGATGAAAACGGGCAAATCGTGGAGTATGAAGGAAATCTAAATGATGGTCATGATAGTATTTTTGGGCCTTACAATCTTCCGGAACATCTTATCAATCAGGAATGTATTGAATTTTTCTGGAGGTATTATTATAGCGGTGAACGTTTATCTCAAAGTTCCGGTGCCCGTGACTTATTGCGAATTGACGACATTATAGTTGCTCCCGGTGAAGCTCCTGAAAATCCTATTATTCCGGATAACCTTATTCAGGAATTTGATATAGGTGGCCCACCTGAAGTAAATTTACACGATACCGTTACTTTGTTTACAATTTTTAATCCTGAATTCAATTATGATTGGCATGTTTTAAATGGAGCGGTAGTGGACGAATCAAATGATTACAGCATAATTGTTACCTGGTTGGAAGAAGGTAACGGAGAAGTCGGACTAACAGTCAGTGATAGTTTTAACTGCTCATATACAAGTTATTTTCCGGTATTGATTCATCCACAGGAAGAAGATGACACAACTTCAGTAAATGAAATAAAAGCGGATGAAAACTATATAAACATATACCCCAATCCCAATGATGGTGTTTTTAATATTGAAATTGAAAGCAATCAGACAAATAGATACGAAGTGAAATTATATAATGTTTACGGTCGATTGGAAGGCGTTTATAAGCTTCAATCCAATCAAACCAAAATTGTTAATACTGATTTACCACCCGGCATTTATTTCTTAGAATTTAAAAACTTAGACAATACTTCGATAGAAAAAAGATTCAAAAAGATCGTATTACATTGATGCTATAAATGTGTTTAAAAAAAGCAGCTTAATTGATAATTACTTCAATTTCATTAGTTCTCAAACGGGCATCAACTATACTCTCATGTGTTACTTCAACATACCATTGCCCTGAATGACTTGCATCTGCACTTTCAATTAAAAGCAAAGGTTCTTCAGTTTCAGCTATTAGTTCACCATCTCTATACCACTGATAAAGCAAAATGCTCCCGTTTAAATCAACTTCTATTTGCAGAGCATTGCCATTTTCTGAACTAATATTCTCTAAAAGCACAATTGGCTTTTGCTCTGAAGTGGCAAGCACAAATCCGTTGTTTACAATAGTTTCCATTACATCAAACTGAAAATAGTTTTGCTGTATGCTAAACTCCGGGCGGGTTACAAATTGATTTTCTGAAAGATCGGGAAATCCGGTAAGTTGATTATTATCAACCTGAAATTCATGTAAATACGTCAGGTTCAATAATTCATCAGGTATAGCACCGGTAAAATTATTGTAACCAATAGCAATAGAACGTAAATTTTTCAACTCAAACAACTCTTTAGGTATTTCTCCTTCAAGTCCGGTATTCCAAAGGTATAAAAACTCTAAGTTTTTAAGATTGGTCAATATCATGGGAAATTCGCCTCCCAATTTATTGTGATTTAATGATAAGCCTTTCAGGTTTGTCATATTGCCGATTTCTTCCGGTACAGACGTTAAACCTGTTTTATTGTAATAAAGAATTTCCAGCTTTGGCAATTCAGTTAAAAAAAGAGGAAACTCTTCTCCCCAATTATTATGACCTATGTGCATTTCTGTCACATTTATTAAATCTTTCATTGACTCCGGTAATGGACCGCTAAAATCATTTCCTGCAATATCCATATATTCCAGATTTTTCAGATTTCCTATTTCAGGTGGTAACATGCCTGACAATTGATTATCCCAGATTATAAGTTCCTTAAGATTTTCAAGACTCCCCCATTCGGCAGGCAATTCTCCGGTAAACTCATTAGAATTGAGTGCCAGGTATATCAGGTTCTCCAGCTTTCCATAAGATGGAGGAAGCTCACCGGAAAGATTATTCGTTTGAAGGTATAAATCTCGTAGATTAATTAACTCTCCCCATGATTCAGGTAATGATCCGGAAAAATTATTAATTCCAAAACCAATAACTTCAAGCGAAGTTAATTCAGACAAAAAGTCCGGCAGAGGACCTGACAGTTGATTATCGGTGACTGAAATATCTTTAAGGTGTTTTAAATTTCTAAAAGATTCCGGAAAATTGCCTTTAATATTATTTTCATTAAAATTAAATTCTTTTAAAAAAGTCAGATCGCCCATTTCTTCAGGTAATTCACCAGTCATACCGTTTCTCCATAAATTCAGCCGGGTTACCCTAAAACCTTCATCCGAAATTTCTTCTACTGTTACTCCACTCCAACTTGAAACAGGGAAATTTTTACTCCAATTTCTCCAGAAAGTCCAATTTTCACCTTCTAACGCTTCATAAATTGCTAATAAAGCCAGTGAATCCTGTTCGGCTACCTGTGATTTGACAATTTTAAAAGAACTGCTAAGTGCTATTGTCATGAAGACAAATAATATGACAAAATGTTTTTTCATAAAAAGTATAAAAAGGTTGAATAAAAATGAAAGTCGGCAAAAATAAAAAACAATTGTAATGTGGTTCAATATTTATGTAGAAATCACTTCAAATAATTTAATAAGGCATAATAGCTATAATTCATCAGTCACTATTTATTGGAGAAATATCGTTTTAAAATCGCTCTAAACAACCACCCATTTATTACTAATGCAATTAATTTTAAAGATAAAGTAGAACATATAATTTTAGTCATTAAATGCAAAAAGCTTTTCATACTAATGGCTAAAATTAATATGTATATTTCGTTCAACAATTAATTAGTTACCCAAACAATTACTATTTTAGACCGTAAAAATGATTATATATAAATATAGATCGTAAAAAATTCAACATGCAATCCCTTAGTAAAATAAGTGAAAATCAATATAAAATAATCTTTAATGAACTTGATGCAAATTCCCGCCTTTTGCTGTTAAAAGATTTTGATGAGCTGAAAGCTGAAGACAAAAATACGATTTACTTAAATTTTGATAATGTTAAACATATCAACAACTCCGGTATGCTCGCTTTAATAGAACTGAATCAAGCAGCAATTAAAGAAAACATTAACTTAGTGTTTACCGGATTGAGACAGGAAATAAAAGAACAGATTTATTTTAAAGACATTTTAGAAATTAAATAACAAAATCATAGTTCTAAAAATCCTTAAAGTTTTTCCTAATTATCAATTACAAATAAAAATTACTTGAAAGAGTTTTACTTTACAAAATTTGAAACCAGAAAGCCCTACAAATCTCTTCCTGAAAATGAAGCCAGAGATTATTTCTTCCAACTTCTTGCAGTAATTACAATTGCATTAGGTTGTTTGTATCTTTATTGGAGATGGACTTTTTCACTTAATCTTGAAGCCATTTGGTTTTCTGTACCTTTGGTAGCTGCTGAAACTCTTAGTTTTGTGGGTACTTTTTTGATTGTAATTAATTATTGGTCAAATAAAGACCAAAAAAAGAAAAAACCTGTTAAAAACCTTTCTGATATTGAACCACTAAACGGAAGAGAAGACCGTCCGTTAAAGATTGATGTTTTTATTGCTACTTACAATGAAGATGCTGAGTTAGTCAGATACAGCATCCGGGATGCCTGTAAGATGAAATATCCACACAAAGAAGTAGATGTTAAAGTTTATGTGATAGATGACGGCAGGCGGGATGGCCGGAATCCGGAAGCACAAAACATGAAGCAGGTTGCAATTGAAGAAGGTGCCGGATATTTTACACGTGAAAACAACGAAGGCTACAAAGCCGGGAATTTACGAAATGCGCTGGCTCAAACTTCCGGAGATTTGTTTGTTATTCTTGATGCAGACACTCGCCCTTTTGAAGGATTATTGGAAAATACCACCGGCTATTTCAGGAATCACCAAATGGCCTGGGTACAGACACCACAGTGGTTTTATGACCTTACTGAATCTGTATCTTTAAAAGATTATCTCATTAGTCGAAAATCAGGTGTATGGAAAGCCCTAGGAAAAATTAGCGGTTTTATTACACAGAGAATTAAAATGCAAAATGATGTTTTCGGTAATGACCCCAGGGTTTTTTATGACGTGATTTTAAGAAAAAGAAATTTATATAATGCTGCTTTTTGTTGTGGTGCAGGCTCTATTCAAAGAAGGGAAGCTGTTATGAATCTGGCGGTAAAGACCTACACAAAAAATGTGCAAAATAAAATCAGTTACTTAAAAAAGTCTGTTAAAAATGAAGCTGATTTAACTGAGCAAATAAATGAAGCCATTACTGCTGAACAACCACGTCCTTTTCATTATCATGCTTCTGAGGATATTTACACTTCACTTTTATTACATGCAGACAAGGAAAAAAAATGGAAAAGTTATCAGCATCCTGACGTAGAGTGTAAAATGTTGTCACCACAGGATTTGGATAGTTGGGTAAAGCAACGAACCAGATATGCCTCCGGATCACTGGAAATTGCATTTAAATCTAACCCAATAACGATGGGTGGGCTAAGCCTGATGCAAAGACTCTCCTACTTTACGACAATCTGGTCTTATTTTGCTCCTTTATGGATTATTGTTTTTTTACTTAGCCCCATCATTTTCTTTTTTACCTTAACTCCCCCCATTCAGGCGTTTAATTTTGATTTCTTCAAATTTTTTGTGCCATTTTTGGTCATGCATACAGTCTTAATGGCTGTTGGCTGCTGGGGCATTTCTACAAAAAGAGGTGACCAGTATTATATCAATAGCTTTTGGTTAATGCTTATGTCTTTATTTACTGCTATTTCAGGAAAAAAAGTGCAGTTTAATGTAACACCAAAAGATAGGCAAACAGGAAAAAATTTAGTACATGTCATTCCCCATATTGTTATTATTACATTAACTGTTTTAGGTATTTTATACAATTCCTGGCTCATTGCTTTTAATTTACACCCCAGTGTTTCCGGATTTGCCGCTAATGTATTTTGGGGTCTATTTAATATTTATAATCTAAATGTCATTATCAGGGCTGCTTATTGGCAACCTGACGAATTAGAATTATCTTCATAAAAAAGTAAAAAAATGTCCAAGTTCAATGCTAACTTTTTGATTAAGCCTGTTTTTTTTATTGTTTGCCTTTTGTTGGCTGTTCATTTAGTCTTATGGCTTGAGCAGCTCAAGCCTTCTGATTTCGGCTTCTACAGAGATATATTCACTAAAGAAGTCATTATTCAAAAAAGAGCAGAATATCCGCTTCGTGAGCCTAAAGGTACTTTGTCTGAACAAGAAATGGAGTTTGCCCGGATTGCCTGGACATATTTTGAGAATAATTATCATGAAGAAACCGGATTTGTCAATAGTGTACAAGATTATCCGGCGGCTACATTATGGGACTTAACCAGTTATATGTTAGGGATGATTTCAGCTTATGAAATAGGTATTATTGACAGTTTTGAGTTTGATAATAGACTAACTACCTACATTCAGTCTCTTTCTGAAATTCAACTATACAGGGACAAATTACCGAATAAAGTTTATAATGCCATTTCCCTTCAAATGGTTGACTATGCCGATCAGCCTACAGAAATGGGTGTTGGTTGGTCAGCTCTTGACATTGGAAGATTTTTTAGTTTTGTTAACAAAGTAGTTTTTGATTATCCGGCATATCATTCATTGCTCAGAAATGCCATCGGTCATTGGCAAATAGATAAAATGATAGATAAAGCAACCATGTATGGTTTGGTATTTAATCCAAAAGACGGGCAACCAATGAGTGTGCAGGAAGGGAAACTCGGCTATGAGCAATATTGCGCAAGAGGCTTAATGATGGCCGGTTATGATGTTTCTGAAGCCATGAAATATACCGACTTCCTAAGATTTGTAAGAATATTTGGCGAAGACATTGCCGTTGACACCAGGGAAATTCGCAGGCATCCTGCACATAACTATATTTTAAGTGAGCCTTATATGCTTGATGGCATTGAATATGGTTGGGATTTTACCTCAAGGGAGTTAGCATACAGAGTTTATAAAGTTCAAAAAGAAAGATACAAAAGAACAGGAATTATAACTGCTGTGAGCGAGGATCATGTTGATGAATCTCCTTATTTTGTATACAATTGCGTATATGCCGATGGTAAAACCTGGGTTTGTGTTGCTGAAAACGGAGATGATGCTGATGAATTCAGGTCACTAAGTACAAAAGCTGCTATTTCATGGTATGTTCTTTATGAAGATGACTATTCAGATGTATTACTCAATGCTGTAAAAAATCTGTACGACCCGGAAAGAGGTTGGTATTCAGGCAGGTATGAAAAAACCGGTGAGATAAATACGGCCATCACTGCAAATACCAATGGTATTATTCTTACAGCTTTAAATTATCTGAAAAATGGTCGGGTTGTAGGGTTTAAATAAAACTACACAGCTAAATACTATAATAAAAGCTAAATACATAGATGCATAGAGTTTAGGGAATTCCATTTCAATTGTAATTTGTTGTCTGAATATAATGCCTTCTAGTATTTTTCTCCAAAACACTAGCTGTTTCATCAGTCATTGCTATTCTCAAAATATCTATTGCCTGATTGAAAGTGAGGATTTTCCCAAATGTACTTCAAAAAAGCCATTCTTGATTCAAAAGAAGATTCTACCTTAAATGGTTCATACTGATTGAACCAGACTACCAGGCGAAATTTAGAGAAATCCGTTGTCAAGGCCTCACTCATTTGCTCTATCCATTGGGCTTTTGATTGAAAATATTGGCCTTCCTCTTCATTCATTCGTTCCCGTGAAGCAGTTTCACATAATAATAGAGGTTTATGAGGTAACTCCTGAGTCAGCATATAATAAATATCAGCTGTTTCTTTCCTGAATGAGCGCCAAACAGGAACTCCGGTTTGACCGGCACCATTAAAAACATCCAGACCTACAAAATCGACATATTCGTCTCCGGGGTAAGCATCCATAATATAATTCCAATGCTCCTGCGGTGTTGACATCGAATTCGGACACCAGACAAATTGTACATTATCTACACCGAGATTCCTGAATATATTCCTGATATGTCTATATGCCCGGATATACAAGTCCGGATTTCTGTCATTTTGTGCGATTGACCATGGATACCAATCTCCGTTAAATTCGTGTAATATACGTAAAAGTACTACTCCTTCTATCTGACTAACCTGCCTTGCCCAATTGGAGAGAAAGTTATCAAAATGTCCTTCAACAATACTGTATAAATTTGGCTGAACACTTTCGTCTTCGAGACCAATAAATCTGGTCTCAAGTGTAATCATTGGAGTATATCCGGCTTGAACAATTGTATTAATACTTTTAACATCCGGATATAGATTCTCAACATGGCCTCCATCAACAGCAAAAGGCTTAAAAAAATGAATGACTCCAAGCTGCTTCTTTTCTTTTTCACTACAATTAAAAAGATTTTCAAAATCTTCAGCAATATTAGAAATCTTTCCTTCAAGACCTTTTTCTGTCCAGGCACCTAAAGTGCTAAAATCGTCTTCATCAGCAGGGTGCGGATGAAAAATAGTTTCTCCGGTAGGTAATTTACCATTTGAAAATGAAAGAAAGTCAAAGTACCACTTTTGGTGCGAGCTATATTGCTCTATATCGGGAAAATCAAACACTACACCCAGCAACATACCACCCCTGTAATTAATATTAAATATTCCGTCTCCCCCTTCATTTGCATTTTCAAAATCTTTGAGTGGAACAGAAATCAACTGCCATTCATCTGAAGCTTTTAATTCTAAAGTATATTCCCATGAATCATCATGTTCTTCTTCAAATTTTCCACTATGGTTATCATCATCTTGAATAATAATTCTCAATGTGTTTTTATCATTTTTTACCGGATTTAAAATATAAAAATTAAAATGGTCTGTTTCATGGTTTAAATGTTTGAACAAGCCAAGTCCTTTCCCCCAACCTCCAAAGTATTCATCACCGGACCATTTAACTTGCATTGCCCTCCTACCGGAATACCCAAAGCCTTTTGTCTTTTCACGTATTGTTTTTAATTCGATACTGCCATAGGAGAACAGCCCTTCTTTTTCAAAGCTCTTTTGCCCATCTGCAAAACCTTCAAAATCTTCTATTAAAGATTTCAATTGTGCATTAGCTGAATTAACAGTAAATAAAGCAGTGATTAAAACACACATCACAGAAAAATAATGTAAACTTTTAATTTTCATCTTACCATGCATAATTAAATGAAAGTCTGAACTCTCCGTCAATAAATCCGTAATTCTCAATTTCTTTTTCATTCCAGGGCAATCTGTTTACCACCCAATTCCCATAAGTTAGCGAAAGCCTGAAAGCTCTCCAGTCAAAATACCCGAAACCATAAGTAAAATCAGGATCCCAGGGAGCTTTTTTATGTTCTTCAGGATAATAGTAAAATGCACTTTCCAAATAAAAATTTTTAAAAACAGTGAAACGACAGGAAACACCTGTGATAAGCTTACCATCAAAAATCCCGCCATGAATTTCTTCAAACTCATCTAAATAATTAATATGATAACGAAGAAACCAGTTAAAAATTAAACTTGTGCTTTCATCCAATCTGATTGCCTCCATAAACTTAGTGGGTAAACTGTGTTTATAAGAACCGAAAAAAAATCCTTGCAAAAACTTATCCCCAAGTGTTTGAATATTATCAGTAAATTTGTTGTTTACATAATTTTCATAACCGTAATCAAAAGTATTCGGTCTCCAGTTAAAACGGCCAATAGAATAGTAGAAATCAGCTGTCCAAATCTGAACAGCGTCTTTATTAAAATCCTTAAACAAGCTGGTTTGTACAAAAAACTCCTCAAACATTCGCGCTCTCAAAGAAAAGTATGCTGCATGACGGTATTCTCTGACAAATCCACTTTCTGCCTGAACAGGAACACCGGCAAATAAATAACCAAAACTTCCATTGAAAACATTTTCACCTAATAAAAGCTTATTTGAGTTAAAGACATGCCCCATGTGCTCGTAGTCTTTAAATGCTCTTTGTTCTAAAGTATCTGCATCATTTGCAAAAAGACCTGTAGCAACCAATATGACAACCCAAAATGTAGTTAGAAACTTTAAAATCAATGTGTTTGGTATATATTTAATAACCAAACTTAAGAAATCCGTAAATCTAACAGTAATTTTTTATGAAAAAACATTTAGGATTTCTGAAAAATAAATTTTGATTTTTACATTATTTATTGTGCCTGCATTTTCTTTAATAAATTTCAATAATCTATGCATCTATATTCAAATGACTAATAATTAACTGCACTTTAAAATACTTTCAAAGAACACCTAATGTATATAACTTATTGATTTAGATCCAATTATGCTTGCATTGTTGAAAAAATGATCTGATATTTGCTTTAAATTCTCAAAAATGAATGTTACTTTCGATAAATCAAAAGATTCAACAATTGAATGGTTGACACCACCGGAACTTGTAAAAAAGCTGGGAACATTTGATTTAGATCCTTGCACACCTATCAATCCGCCTTTTCTTCATGCTAAAGAAAATTATAACATGAATGATGATGGATTATCTAAAAAATGGTTTGGACGAGTTTACATGAACCCACCGTATGGAAGAGGTATGGAAAAATGGATTGAAAAGTTAAAAATACACGGGAACGGAATAGCTTTGATTTTTGCCAGAACGGAAACTAAATGTTTTTTCAATCATATCTGGGATGATGCTGATGCCATTTTATTTGTAAAAGGCAGGATTAAATTTTATAATATAGAAGGTAAGCAAAAAGGAACTCCCGGCTCTCCCAGCGTATTTATAGCCTACGGCAAAGAAAACGCTGATAAACTTGAACAATCTAGGATAGAAGGTAAATATATTCGACTAAATCAACGTAATTCATAGATTATAAATTCTGACACATTGAATTCTGCTTCGATTATCCATGAGTTTTCTTTAAGCAAATTTACAATGGCCTCATTTTCATTATTGACATTTTCAATGATTCCTAATACTTGTAAATTTTCAACTTCAAAATCAGCATTAGGTGCAATCGTATGCCCTTCAGGAGTTAGTATGATGTATTTTTTCATTTTAAATTTTTCTATATTTTCCACGACCCTCAAATTCTAATATCCCTCTATCTCTTAACAACTGTAATTGCTGCCTGATTTTATCCTTAATGTAATTGTTATTAGGATACTTGTTTTTGAGGCTATCTTCAAATTTATATACTTCATCAAGTGAAAAAGATTCTTTATCAATTGAGTCAACGCAGTTCATTATATCTAATATCCAACCTTTTGCAACTTTTGATTTTTGTCTTAGAAACAAAGTTTTTTTAAAGGATTCATTTACACGTTCTGCATCTATAACATTTGAGTTTTTAACTAAAAAAACTTTTCCTGCTTTAGAAATTTTTGAAATATCTATATTGCAGCCAATCCAACCTGCTCTTCTTGCAGTTTCTTTCAAAGGTGCCCGTTTAATTATGATGTCTTCAGTGAAAAACTGCTTTGGAATAATCAAAAAGTTTTCAACTTTCAATTCTTTATTGTAATTGAGAAAAAAGAAATTAGGGTTATTCTCCGCTTTTATTCTTTCAATCATAGAAGTATACGCACCATCTATTATTACATTTGAAAACTTGCCATTTTTACTTTTTAACTCAAACTCTTCATCACAAGAATTACAAAAAAAGTCAGCTACAGGTCTATTGTTAACAAATTCATTAAGTGGGAGCTTTCCGCAACTTGGGCAGTATCCATTACTTTTGACCCAATCCTCTGATATTACACGGCCTATTTGAGACTTGCTAATATAACCTTCAGCCTTTGAGATGTTTAATGTTAAATTCATAATTGAGATTTCATGAGATATTGAAACCTGATAGCAAAATAACTTCTCCCTTCCCCCAAAAATCCCCCTACTTCTCAAATATACTTTAAAAAATCATTTTTCTTTTAGTAACATTCAACACTTTCGTTCTACTTTCTCCCCCCAAAAAAAAGGTTTGCACTTTTAACAAGTACAAACCCTTTAATTTTTGCGTGATCTCGGAGGGATTCGAACCCCCAACCTCCTGATCCGTAGTCAGGTGCTCTATCCAGTTAAGCTACGAGACCGCTATTTCGATAGATTCCGTTTTCGAACGGCAAAAATAAAAATATTTTACGGCTTTTTACCCGATATCTATATTATTTTTTCTTGTCGTCATCTTTTGATTTCGAAGACGTATCTCCTTTAGATATTGATTGACGCATATCCGTATCCGAAACTATATTCTCTAAACGATAATAATCCATAGCTCCCATATTTCCGGAACGTAAGGCTTCTGCTAAAGCTTTTGGAACTTCTGCCTCTGCCTGTATTAGGTTCGCTTTTGCCTCCTGTGCTTTTGCTTTCATTTCCTGCTCCAATGCAACGGCCATTGCTCTACGCTCTTCCGCTTTTGCCTGTGCAATATTTTTATCTGCATTCGCCTGATCAATCTGAAGTACCGCTCCAATGTTTTTACCAATATCAATGTCTGCAATATCAATAGATAAAATCTCAAAAGCCGTACCGGAATCCAAACCTTTTTCTAACACTAAGGTAGAGATAACATCCGGATTTTCTAATACAGATTTATGACTGGATGCAGAACCAATAGATGTTACTATACCTTCACCAACTCTTGCAATAATTGTCTCTTCACCGGCACCACCAACTAACTGCTTAATGTTTGCACGAACGGTAACTCGTGTTTTAGCAATCAACTGTATACCGTCTTTTGCAACAGCAACAACCGGCGGCGATTCAATTACTTTCGGATTTACCGACATTTGAACCGCTTCAAATACATCACGACCGGCTAAATCAATAGCAGCTGCAGCACCAAAGACCAAATCAATATTGGCTTTATCTGCTGAAATCAATGCACTAACAACTCTGGTTACATTACCACCGGCCAGAAAGTGAGCTTCCAAATCATTTCTCGTAACCGGCACACCTGCTTTTGTAGCTGTAATTAATCCGTTTACAATAACCGAAGGCGGTACCTTTCTGATACGCATAAAAATCAACTGAATCAGGCTTATTCGAACACCTGAAAGTATCGCTGAAAACCATAACCCTAAAGGGATAAAGTAAAAGAATATAAAAATTGCCAGTATAATGGCTATACCTATGAGAACTAATGATATTGGATCCATAATTTATTAATTATTTTTTTTAACAAAAATTTTATTTCCACTTATTTTAACTACTACTATCTTCTCACCTTTTTTAATATATGCGCCTGAAGAATAAACTTCTATTCTTTCATCGTTAAACAACCCTTTTCCGTTAGGTCTTAAATCATTAAAAGCTTCACCCTCATCCCCCGGCTTTATGTGCACATTTTCAAAAACATTTACTTTATCAGATACATACTCATTTAAAGTTATTTTTTTTGAAGTTATGACTTTAAATCCTGCTATTATAAGAGCAAAACTGGCCAAACCCGAAGACACTAAAGTGATATTTCCGGCCTGTACACCATGATGACGATAAGCAAAGAAAATACCTAATACTATTAATATCCCACCAATTATTCCTGTTATAGTTGTACCCGGAATAAGAAAGAATTCAATAGTAATAAAAATTAAGCCAATAAGTATGATAAATATAATAATCGTCAAGCTCATTCTTAGGTATTATGGCTTATAAATAAATGAAAATGGGAAATGTTCAAACAATCTAAATCTCTATGATTCGTGAGGAACCATAGTAACTTTCATTGTTGCCCCGTCTGCTTCACCTTCTACTACTAATTTGCTTTCAGTAAGTTCAATTATTGTTAATTCCTGCTCGTCATCAACATCCTGACCTACAGTAATTAATTTATCGTTCTGAATCTTCCATGTTCCGCCTTCTTCCATTCCACCAAACTCCATATTGTAAGTTCCGTCTGCTCTAAACTCCATAATCGGGCTTCCTAACATATCACCAGACATAGTCTGTCCGCCAACTTCCACTTCTTCATAAACCCATTTTTTGGCTAATAAATCTGTTTGGCTGTCAGCACTGTCACACGCTGTGATAAATAACATAAAAGAAATGGCCAAAACTGCCATTGAACTAAATCTCGTTAACTTTTTCATTTTAAAATTGTTTATTTTTTTAATAATCAGGGACAAAGGTAATAAAACTTTTTTTACGTTTTATATTTTTGTTTTGTACCTTTTAAACTTTAACCAACAACTATATATGCTGAAAATAGCCTATAATGAAATATACAAGCACCCATTGCCGGAAGGTCATCGTTTTCCCATGGAAAAATATGAATTAATTCCACAGCAGCTACTTTACGAAGGTACTATTACGAGTGATAACATATTTAACCCTAAAGCAATAGAAGATCATATATTAAAAAAGACTCACTGCACTAAGTACATTTCAAAATTAAAAAACAATCAATTAAGCCGGGCAGAAGAGCGAAGAATTGGATTTCCGCACTCAGAACAATTACTAAAAAGAGAATATTTGATTACCGGTGGTACTGTTGAAAATGTTTACCACGCATTGGAATATGGAATAAGTTTTAATGTAGCCGGTGGCACACATCATTCATTTGCAGATTACGGAGAAGGATTCTGTATTTTTAATGATTTTGCAGTTGCCGCAAATCATTTTACAAAGAGCAATTATCTGAATAAAATTTTAATTGTAGATCTGGATGTTCACCAGGGTAACGGAACCGCCAGTTTGATGCAGGATAACAAAAATGTTTTTACTTTCAGCATGCACGGGAAAAATAACTTCCCTTTAAAAAAAGAAAAATCAGACCTTGATATACCATTAGAAGATAACATCAATGATGATCAATATTTAGATATTTTGTTTAAAACTCTTCCGGAATTGACTGAAAGGGTAAAACCTCAATTTATAATGTACCTTTCAGGGGTAGATATTTTAGCCAATGACAAATTAGGAAGGCTTGGTCTAAGCATTAATGGTTGTAAGGCCAGAGATCAATTCGTAATAGAGCATTGTTTTCAAAAAAAAATCCCGCTTACGGTAAGTATGGGTGGCGGTTATGCTGATAAAATATCTGATATAGTTGAAGCTCATTCAAACACCTATCGTATAGCAGCAAATCTATATTTTTAATTATTTTAGAAGAAACTCACTTCGTAAATTGAAGCAACCGGTATAAACGTATCTCTTTTTAAGAGTACAAAACCTTCAGTAAGTCCCCAGACAGTTGTTTCAACATATCTGTTTCCCTCTGTCGTTTTAAAGAAAATTTTCACTTTCCCTTTGCGTGTATTGCCTAAAATTAGTGCTTTGTATAAATCCTTATATCTGGATTGGCGGTCTTCAATTTTATCGATAACGTCAGTAGTGAAAAATCGATAATTTTTAATATCTTCTCTGTCGATTACAAATGTGTCTGCATTTATCATGTATATTATTTTAAAACCTGAATGGCTTTTTATACTGATAAAGGCAATCGAATGTTACGTTTCTGTTAGAATTTTTCTGAAAGAACTCTTATTAAGACAAGGTAAACACTTCCCAGAACAAAAGTCATGAGTATAGAGTATACTAAAGATGTTTCAACTATATAAGGCAGTGCAAAAGGCACCCCAATGAGCAAACCTATTATAAAGTGCGTGACGCCAAACATAAGTCCGAAAAGCAAAAACAGCTTAACATAAAATAGTATCGCACTCTTAACATCAAATTTCATAGAGAAGTACATATAATGTTTTCCTATAAAGATATGAATTAAATTCCAAATTTTTTGAAATTTTTTGAAAATTTTAAAATAGAAAGTAAGTAGTTACAGAAAAATAAATCAAAAATCCGGTAATATCTACAAAAGTAGTAATGGCGGGGCTTGCTACTACAGCCGGGTCAAATTTAAAATACTTGGCAGTCAATGGCAACAAAGCACCTATAGATGTAGAACTAACTACCTGCAGAGCTATTGCCAGGGATATTACTAAAGCCACTTTTGTAAGTGATAATCCCATAGGTAATTCAGTACCGTAAGATAAAAACACTACTTTTAGAAAGGCTAAAATTCCTAAAATAAAAGACATTACAAAACCTATACGAAACTCTTTCCAGACAACTTTTAACCAATCTACCATTCTTATTTCACCTATAGCTAATGCTCTGATAATAACTGTAGCAGCCTGACTGCCGCAATTACCACCGGCATCTGCAAGCATAGGTGCATATAATGCTAATATAACCAGACTGTCTAAAATATCTTCATATTGATGTATTACAAAAGCTGAAAGAATCCCCAGTATGGCCAGTGAAATCAGCCAAACAGAACGATTTTTAACATGTTGAAAAACTGAATTTCTGAGATAGGTATAATTTTCGTGAGCACCGGAAATACCCATAAATTTTTCCATATCTTCCGTTTGCTCCTGACGTAAAATATCAATTGCATCATCGTGGGTAACGATACCTAAAATCTGATGTCTTGAATTAACAATCGGGATAGCAATCAAATCGTAGGTTTCAATTTTCTTAGCAACTGTCTCCTGATCGTCATCTACATGTGCAAAAGAATACTCCTCAACAACCATTTCCTTTATTCCATCTTCCGGTTTAGCAAGTATCAGGTCTTTCAGGGAAATAAAACCCATAAGCTTCATATTATCATCCACAACATAGATATAGTAAATAGTTTCTTTAGAAGGAGCATCTTGCCGGATTTTATCCAAGGCACCTTCAACAGTCATATCAACAGTTATGGTTGCAAAATCAGAACTCATCACAGATCCGGCTGTACCATCCTTGTATGAGCTCAGGTGTAAAATATCTTCCCTAACCTGTTTGGTCAGAAATGGCAACAGTTTATTCTGTAATTCAACATTTAACTTCTTAAAAACATCTGCCCTGTCATCAGAAAGCATATTCGACAGTAGCTTTGAAAAATCACGGGGAGTCATTAAATCAATAATGTCTTCCTGCAATCTTTCATTCAGATCTGAAAAAATATGAGCTTGAATTTTTGGTTCAAATTGTTGTAAAACAAAAAGAGATTCCTCTATAGGTAAGTCAGCCAAAAACAAAGCAACTTCAACAACAGGCATTTCATTCAACACCTCTATAAGGCCTGTTAAATCACCACTTTGATATAAATTATGTAAATTTTGTTTTAACGATTTTTCTAAAAAATCTGACATTAGGCAATCTTTTCATGTGAAATTAATCGATACCTGCTGACTGCCAACCGGCTTCATTTATGTCTTTAGTTACATAAATAATTAAGTCCGCACGACTTTTCGTCTTTGTCACAAAGATAACCCAATCTGCGTCAAATGCACTATCTGTATAGTACCAAATTCCGGGATGTTGATCAGATGCTTTTCTGTCGTTCGTTACATATACAATCAAGTCAGCTTCTGACTTCCATTGTGTAACATAAACAATTTTATGAGCTTCTCTTGGCCAATTAGTTCTAGAAATAACTATTGAAAAAATCTCAGATACAGGAATTACCAATAACAGCAATAAAATAGCAAAAAATTTCCTGATTTTCATTTTATTATTTTAAACTCTAAATAACAAATTCAATAAATTCGTATTCCTTTCTTTTTTAATTCCCGGGTTGATCTAAAAACAATATAACTAAAAGCACTTATAATCAGCAAATTACTGATTTAGTAACGAAAAAGCAAACTTTTTAATTATAAAATTTAGCTGTAAAACCACAGTATATACAAATGAAATGAAAAAAACTTTATTCTTTTAGTTTCTTAAAATCTTTTTTATGACTATTATCATGCCAATTGTTGAAAAAATAACCAAAAAAACAGGCACTAATTCTAACCCATCCCTAAGACTTGGACTTCTTAAAAAAGCCCATATCTGCGTAGTTTGCATTCCCGCATAAAAAAATAAAAGTGTGCGTGGTAACATTCCTGCGATACTACCCAGCAAATAACTCCTAAAAGGAGGATTTAAAGAAGCAAAGGCGACATTCATCATTGCAAAAGGTAAAACAGGAGAAAGTCTTCCAAAAATAATTACCGGTAATGCATTTTTTCTGATATTCTCTCTAAAGGGTTGTAATTCAGGTAGTTCAATTAGTCTTTTTGAGGATAATAAAGTATTGAGAAACCTACCGAAATACAACCCGGCTATTGCAGCTAAAGTATATGCAATCAATAGACCGGGAAATGCCTCCCAACCTAAGTAATGGCCTGTTAAAATAGCCACTACCGTCGTTGGTATTAACGCAAAAGTCATTGTTAAAAAGCTGATGATAAAAAAGATAATATAGAATGAAATACTAATATCTTCAAACCAATGATTATTTGACTGTAACAAAAAAATGAAATTGGAAGACACTAAAATCGGAATAACAGCCAAAAAAAATAAGGCTATAAAAAACCCATACTGACCTCTGAAAACTTTATAGGCCGGTTTATTCTTTATTCTTTCAATATATTTCTGAAAGGGTAATTTCAATACAGATATGTGTTTTGTAATAAATTACCTAATGTGTAACTGATTATTCATAAAGTCAGACTGAGCTTCGTCAAACTCAAGCAACACTTCAAATTCTTTAACTTCCGTCTCATAAAGAATTTCAAATGCCTGTTCATAATCTGCTTCGGTTATATCACCGGTTTCCTCTTTTCTTAATATTTCTACAACCCTAACCAAATACTCATTAGCCATAAAAGCATAATAATCAACAACTTTTATTGCTTTAGCTCTAAAGTCATTATCTTCACTAAACGGCTTAAGTTCATTTATATTTGAAAGGGATTCTTTTGCTGTGGATTTAATCTCCAGACGAATTTCGTCCATAACACCGGCACTATAACTTTGATTAAAAGCCTCGAGAAATTCAATGAATTTAGCTGAAACTGTATCAATATTTTTCACCATGAAGTCATTGTACTCCAAAGGTGTTTCCTTCTCATAAGTATATTGCTTTGAACTAAATACATCACAAGAAATCAAGAGCGCAATAAATATAAAAGTGTAAGGCAACTTATAAGAGATTAATTCTGATAAAAGTGTCATTTGCTTAGATAGCATTTAAATAATTACTTTTTGTATTCCAAAAATAGTTAAAAGCTTGAAAGAAATTGCATTTTTAATTCTATTATAATGAATCCTCTTAAATCTTTTAAAAGGGAATAACTTACTTATTTAATATTTAAACGACTAATTCCTGAATTTACTATTTCAGCGTAATGAGGCTTATCGCATGCATACTCATGAATAAAATCAGAAATTATTTCTCCGTCTTTAATGAAGAAAATACCGGGCATCTGAAATAAGTCTCCCTTTTCAGCGCCAATTCCGTGTTTAAAAATTGATCCTGAAAAAATGCTTCTCAGTATTACTCTGTAACCTGCCAATTGCTTGAAAGTACCTCTTTTCAGCTTAAATAACTTATACAAAATACCTTCCGGGTCGCTTAATACAGGAGTATCCTCTAAACCGTATTTTGCTAAGACTTCATCTGCTTCATGCTCATCTTCTAACATATGCACTAATAAGACTCTCACACCTTTTTTTTCAAAAAACTCTTTTTGCTCGCCTATATCCTTTAAGGTTTCCCTGCAAAAAGTACAACCGAAATGACGTAAAAAAATGACGAGAGTAGGCCATCTGTTACTCATCTCGTTCAAATCAATACCTTCGCTGGTTTCAAACATTTCCCATTTATACATACCTTTATTATACATTTCAATCAGCATCTCATCAAGCAAATAAGGCTGATTAAAAGCTCTTCTTATAATCATAAAGAAAGGTATTAACCAAACTAAATCATTAAAAATATTAATAATTCCAAATGTCCATGGTAACTGATGCGTAGAGGCTGCATATAAAAAACCAATAGCACTTAGGAATTTACTTAAAAAACCAATAAAAACAATTGGCCAATGAGTGAAAGGTTTAGTAGAAGCTATTAAATAACCAATTCCAAAAACCACTGACAGCATCCCAATTGTTTGCCATAATTGAGGATATAAAGGCACATCCATAGAAGACAATGAAAACATTAAATTAGGAAAAAGAATCACAATGACTCCCCAAATAATATTATAAACACCTGCAACAACTAAAACTGCTTTCATCCAGCCTTCTATACCTATTTTGGTTTTACTCATTCTTCAATTAATTATTTTAATATCTTAATTCTGTCAACTCTTCGCTAATCACCCAAAGCTTGTTCGTGTTATCCTGAGATAGTGCTGCTCTTGAAGGTCTTTTAGCTTTGCACTTCACAAAGTATTTACCTGTCACATCAGTAACTTCATCTGAAAGTGAAAGATATATAGTTGTTTGAGCTCCTTTTTGTGCGTCTATCATAAAAAATGATAATATTTTTTTCAAAAATGAATTTATATTTTCAAACAACCCAGTTGAAACAAAGCCGGGGTGCAAACTGTTCACTGTAATGCTTTTATTTTTTAACTTTTCACTAAGTTTATTGGTAAATAAAATATTACAAAGCTTTGAATGACCGTAAACCCGAAATGCATTATAACCTTTTGCATGATTAATATCTGTAGCATTAAAAGAAGCTGCTCTATGTGCTTCTGAAGCTACATTAACTATGCGACTACCGGCTGGCATAATGTCTATAAGCAAACCGGTTAATAGAAATGGTGCTAGATGATTAACTGCTAACATTCTTTCATGACCTTCATTGCTTAATACTCTCTTGCTGTCCATTATCCCTGCATTATTCACCAGTAGATCCAAGGTTTTATGATTTTTAATATAATTTGCAGAAAATTCTCGTACAGATTGCAATGAGGCTAAATCACAGTACATCAAATCAATATTATTACCATTGTCGTTTTCATTCCAGTAAGTCAAACAATCCTCTGCCTTTTCCATGTTTCTGGCCGGTACGATTACCTGATAATCTTTATTTAAAAGAGCCTTAACCGTCTCTTTACCTATACCTGAAGTTGCACCTGTCACTATAGCTTTTTTTTGTGTTTGCATAGAACTTAATAATTATAGTTAATAAAAGCTTTTAGATTAAACGTGTTAATTAAAACAGTTTACCTTAGTTATACATTTCAAACGCATAAAGGTTTAGCTATCTCCTCCTCTTTTTATTCAAAAAATAGAATTCGCAAAAATGAGAAAAGTTGAATTTAAACAAAAAATTTATACCTATAAATTTAAAAACCATCTGAGACGGTTTCCTAAAAAAATCATTAAGTTTGCCCGAATTAATGTGTTTATGATAAAAATTTATACCGACGGCTCATCAAAAGGAAATCCCGGTCCGGGAGGCTATGGGGTAGTTATGCTCTATAAAGATAAAGAAAGAATTATTTCACAGGGCTATCGAAAAACTACAAACAACCGCATGGAGCTTTTGGCCGTAATTACCGGTTTAGAAGCAATTAAAACTGAAGGTTGGGATGTAACAATCTATTCAGATTCCAAATATGTAATAGATGCAGTTGAAAAAAAGTGGGTTTTTGGCTGGGCAAAAAAAGGATTTGTAAAAAAGAAGAATAAAGATTTATGGACGCGTTTTTTAAAAATTTATGCAAAACACAATGTGAAATTCATCTGGGTAAAAGGACATAGCAACAACTACTATAATGAACGCTGCGATAAACTCGCTGTTGAAGCAGCAGAATCTGATAATTTATTGATAGACACCTACTATGAAAGCAATGAATCAGTCTAAATTTTTAAATTTAGCTCATCTCAAATTGATGAAGATACTTCAAGGCTTTATTCACCATATTCTTTGAGCCGGTAAATATAGGCGTTCGTTCATGTAACTTCTTTGGCTCAATTTCCATAATTCGACCACTTCCACTATCTGCTATACCACCTGCCTGTTCCACTATAAAAGCGATAGGATTACATTCATATAACAACCTCAACTTTCCGGAGGGTTGACTTTTTGTAGCCGGATAAATAAAAATACCACCCTGAATTAAATTTCTATGAATATCTGCTACCATAGAACCAATATATCTTAAAGAACAGGGCTTTTCTTGTTTTTGACAATCGTCAATAAATTGCTTAACACCTTCGGAAAAAGAATGATAGTAACCCTGATTGATCGAATAAACACTGGCCTCTTCTGGTATCTGCAATGAAGGATGAGAAAGACAAAACTCCCCAATAGACGGATCTAAGGTAAAACCGTTAACACCTTTCCCTGTCGTAAAAACAAGCATGGTCGATGAACCATAAATTATATATCCTGCGGCGACTTGCTCAGTGCCTTTCTGCAAAAAATCTTCAACTTCACACTTCTTTCCGGAAGATTTTCTCCTGTAGATTGAAAAAATAGTGCCTATAGAAACATTTACATCTATATTGCTGGAGCCATCTAAAGGGTCAATGGTTACTATATATTTGGCGTGCTGACTCTGCTCATTTTCTAATGAAACAAAATCTTCATTCTCTTCCGATGCAATTCCGGCACACTGGCCACCACTGGCTAAAGAAGATATAAATTGTTCATTGGCAAACACATCTAACTTTTTAACCAACTCACCCTGTACATTTTGTAAACCAACATTACCGAGTATATCTACTAACCCGGCTTTATTTACTTCTCTGTTAACAATTTTAGCTGCAATTCCTATGTCGGTTAATAAAGAAGTTAACTCACCCGTAGCATAGGTAAAATCTTTTTGTCTCTGAAAAATAAATTCATTTAGAGTTATAACCTCACGGCCGTAAATATGGTCAGTCATATTATTTATTGGTTTAATTCCTTCTTTTTAAATCGAATCAAAAATAAGAAAAGCCTTCAAAATAGTATACTTTTCTGCATTATACCCTTAAATTTAAAACATAAAAAAGTAAAAAATGAAAATTACCACTAGAAAGGCAGAAAAAGAGGATGTTAAGGGTATCTATAAGCTGATAGAAGAGTTAGCAAAATATGAGAAAGCAGCTCATGAAGTCAAAGTTACAGAAGAAATTCTGAGAAAAGACGGTTTTGAAACCTTCCCTCCTCTTTTCAGAGTTTTATTAGCTGAAAATGAGGAAAAAGAAATCTTGGGTATGGCTTTTTATTATACAGCCTACTCAACCTGGAAAGGTAAAATCATTTATTTAGATGATTTGGTGGTAAACAGTACTTACAGAAGATCAGGAATCGGTAAGAAACTACTGGATGAGTTAAAGCTAATTGCTAAAAAAGACAATTGCAATCAAATTCGCTTTCATGTTTTGGATTGGAATCAGCCGGCTATTTCATTTTATGAAAAGGAAAAGGTAATGCTTGACCCGGAGTGGATCACCTGCAAAATCGAGGATATTCAACTGCAATAGATGCTAAACATTTAGTATTTTTGCCGTTCAAATAAAAATATGGTTGTTTATAAATTTGGAGGTGCATCTATTAAAGATGCTGAAGCTGTAAAAAACATGGCTAAAATACTTTCACTCAGAGAGAAAAAGCCTTGCATAATTGTTATTTCTGCTATGGGAAAAACAACTAACTCCCTGGAAGAACTTTGTAATTCATTTTATAAAAATGATGCGGCAACTCCCTTTTTATTAAAAGAAATTAAAAATCGCCACTTAAAAGTATTGAATAAACTTTTTGAAGATGAGGAACATGCAGTTTTCAAAAAAGTACATTCAATCTTCAATCAATTGGAAGGATTTATTTCAAAAAAATCTAAATCTCCATTTGATTTTATTTATGACAAAATAGTTTCTCACGGAGAGTTGTTATCTACGACTATCATCAGTGAATATTTAAATTTTCAGGGTATCAAAAATACTTGGATTGATGTTCGTGAAGTAATTAAAACAAGCTCTGAGCATCGTGATCCAAAAATAAACTGGAATCTTACAGATACCAAAGTGCAGGAAATCATAGTGCCTGTTTTACAAAAATCAACTGACCTGATAGTAACTCAGGGATTTTTAGGTTCAACAACAGAAGGGCATACGACAACGCTCGGAAGAGAAGGCTCGGATTTTACTGCTGCCATTTTTTCAAATATTCTAAACGCTGAAAAACAAGTTGTTTGGAAAGATGTTCCCGGAATTCTTAATGCCGACCCCAATCAATTTCAGGAAGCTGTAAAAATTGATAAATTATCCTACGATGACGCCGTTGAAATGACATTTTACGGGGCAACTGTTATTCACCCAAAAACAATAAAACCCCTTCAAAATAAGAATATTCCACTATATGTTCAGTCTTTTTTAAATCCAGGATCTAAAGGAACTACCATTCTTAACAGCACTTCAAGGGAAGAAAAAGTACCTATTATCATTTTGAAGAAAAACCAAATTATACTTCGCATTTCTACCAAAGATTTTTCTTTTATGGCTGAGGATAACTTAAGCTTTATTTATAAAATTTTTGATAAGCTGCGTATAAGTATTACAATGACTGAAAATGCGGCTATTTCATTGACAGTTTGCTTAGATAATAATCCGGGCAGAATCAATAAATTGCTTGAAAAGCTGGAAGACCGTTACGAAATTTCCGTATTAAAGAATGTGGAAGTGCTGACTGTAAAAAACTATAATGAGGATTTAATAAAAAAATTGACCAGCCACAGAATCATTCGTTTTGAACAAAGAAGAAATGACTTAATCCGCTTTATTCTTCAATAGAAAACTAAAGACAATTAAAAAGTGCAATTAACTTTCAGAAAACTCACCCAAAAAGATTGGGAAAAAGTATCAGAAATCTACCGGGATGGAATTAATACCGGAATTGCCACTTTTCAAACAGAAGTTCCCGAATGGTCGGATTGGGACAAAAGTCATTTAGAAAAAGGAAGAATTATTGCATTACATAACAATCAAATAATAGGTTGGGCAGCACTTACAGCCGTTTCTGACCGCTGCATTTATGCCGGTGTTGCTGAAGTTAGCCTTTATATAGCAAAAG
This sequence comes from Chitinophagaceae bacterium, assembly GCA_007695095.1. Taxonomy (NCBI): domain Bacteria; kingdom Pseudomonadati; phylum Bacteroidota; class Chitinophagia; order Chitinophagales; family Chitinophagaceae; species Chitinophagaceae bacterium. Next base: position 26,334 of record REEL01000072.1, read on the forward strand.
ATTTTTGGGGAAAGAAAGTTGGCACAAAACTACTGCAGAAACTCATCTATATTAGTGAGAAAGAGGGGATTTGGACTTTACAGGCCGGCATTTTCACAGAAAACATTGCCAGTCTTAATCTGCATAAATCAGTTGGTTTTCGAACAGTAGGTATGAGAGAAAAAATCGGTAAGCTAAACAATCAATGGAAAGATCTTTATCTGCTTGAAAGGAGAAGTAAGATAGTTTAGGTTTCACTAGAATTTACTATTCACTTTTATTTATCGAAATTTAATAGAGGGATTGTCAAAAACCGGGCTCATAAATTCTAACAGCATTTTCAAAAATTATTTCTTTGTCAAATGACATTTTTTTAAATTGTTCATTAGTAAACATTTCCATTTGATCTGTAAAATGCGGACTATCCACATTGGCTGAAGCTCCATAGGCATGAACGGAATAGACCTCTACTCCTTCTTCAGAAAATTTTATAGCCTGAATATATGAATCGCCGCCGGTTACTTTAAATATTCCCTTTTTCTCGTCAATTAATTCAGCATCTGCTGCCCTGGGGACTTCACGTAAACCACTGGCCGGAAAACTAACATCACCTCGTATATGTCTTTGAATGTCTCCTAAAGCAACATTAATATGACCATGTGTTTTCAATAAAAAATCCTTTGCTTCCCGAATCGCCCAAACAGCATCTTCTTCTTTTACCTGCTCTTCATGAATCATGAATAAAGCAAAAGGAAAATTGGTTCTTTTGATTAAAAAGTGATGCATTACCAATACAAATCCGGCAGTTGTGTTTGTAATATCCCCCTGAAAATCCCAGTTTCTCAATTTTATAATTGCATCAGCTATATCAGGATATTCCTTCTCATCCAGCTCATAAAATATCCGAAAACTATTATGGTAAGTGCCGTTTTTAACATAACCTTTATCAAACTTTATTTGATTAAACGCTTCCCAGCTCATTGTTTCTTCCATATTTTCAAAAGTTCGTTGAAAATACTCGCCTCTGTTATAATTAAATCGCTGTAAACCAATAAAATCCCCTTCCCATTCACAACCTGAACCACTGGCAATCAATGGCGTTTGGTTTGCATTAAAAACATAACCACATTCCGGGTTAATTAAAGTAGGTTTACTTTCAAATTCCAACACTTCAACCCATTTATTATCGCTTGTTATACCTGCTATTGGTTGAGACCAATCTAAGTTTTTATCTCTGTCAGGTATTCGACCGGCTGAATGAAACATGATATTCCCTTCTACATCTGCATATACAATATTAAATAATGGTAAAGCATCCATTTGAAGTGTATTTGTAAACTCATCCAAATTTTTAGCTTTATTCATTTTATACCATTGTTCACCCGACCTTATATCCTTATAAGCCGGAAAGCGAATTGCATAATAATTATCTTCATGCTCAATCACAGGTCCGAAAATGCTGACTTTGACATTTCGTCGAATAGGAATACCTATCCCCAGAAATTTCACATTCATTCGGATCCTACGCTCCTCAAAATCTACCCATTCCCCATCAAGTTTATATGCTGTGGCTCTTCTGTTAGTTTTTAGCTTATAAATATCCCCGAAAGTATGATAATTTACAGTATGTGACCAGCCTAAATATTGATTAGCACCGGCAAAAACAGTTATACCACCCGGGAAAAGCCCACCCATAATATTTAATCCCTCATCACTGACCAAATGCGCTTCATACCATGAAAACCTCCCTTCCTTGGGTTGATGCGAATTATTCATTAGATAAGTTTTGCCTGATTCAGTTCTTGAAGGAGCCAGCGCATAGGCGTTTGAACCTCTGTCGTTTGGAGTAGCATAATCAGCAATCCGATTGTTTGTAATAGCTTCTAAGGCCATCCCCACACCTCCCATTAATGAAGTTATCAGAACATACCCTTTAACAACATCTTTGCCGGTCATTGGAAATCCTTTTCTCAACAAAACTTCACTTCTGTTCTTTGAGGCATATTTATTTAAACCGGCACTATAAGCGTCCAGTAAATATCTGTATTCTTCACTTAAGTCCTTTTCATACCTTTTTTCAACAAGACTATCAATTCCCAAGGCCTTTACCGCATAATCAAACAAAACCCCTTCCCTGCCCTGATAACGGCTCAGCATACCTTTAGCAGCCAATAAATTCAATTGTATATTGTAAAAATCATCCTCGGCATGAGCCCATGCAAGTCCGTAAATAGCATCTGCATCTGTTTTTCCGTAAATATGCGGAACACCCCACTGGTCTCTAACTATAGTTGTACTTCCTTCTTCATAAACATAACTCCCGATTGCTTTAGTTTGAAACAAAAAGAAAGCAAGTATTGAAATTAAACTACATCTGATTAACATGAATAAAATTGTAAGTTCTAAAAAAAGGATTTAAGTTCTGAAGCAGGTTTTAGTTAAAAATAGTTGCCTTAAAGATAAAAACTAGTTTCAGATTTAATCAAGCAATTCAATTTTTTACCAAAAAAAAGAGCTGCCAAATTTGACAGCTCTTTTAAAAATTTTCAATGAATTCTAATAGCGGTAATAATCCGGTTTGTAAGGTCCTTCTACCGGCACTCCAATATATTTAGATTGCTCAGGAGTAAGTTCTTCCAATACTACCCCAATTTTCATCAAATGCAGTCTGGCTACTTTTTCGTCCAAATGCTTTGGTAAAGTATAAACTTCATTTTTATACTCATCATTGTTATTCCACAATTCCATTTGAGCCAAAGTTTGGTTAGTAAATGAATTTGACATAACAAATGACGGGTGGCCGGTTGCACAACCTAAGTTCACCAATCTGCCTTCCGCTAAAAGAATAATATCTTTTCCGTTAATGGTATATTTATCAACCTGTGGTTTGATATTATCTTTTGAATCTCCATGGTTTGCATTTAACCATTCAACATCAATTTCATTATCAAAATGGCCAATATTACAAACAATGGCTTTGTCTTTCATTTTCATAAAATGATCGCCATGAATGATATCTTTGTTTCCTGTTGCCGTTACAACTATATCTGCTTCTTCAACAGCATCTATCATTTTTTTCACTTCAAAGCCATCCATAGCTGCCTGTAAAGCACAAATTGGATCTATCTCAGTTACTATAACTCTTGCTCCTGCTCCTCTTAAACTTTCAGCAGAACCTTTTCCAACATCTCCGTATCCGCCAACAACAGCAACTTTTCCGGCAATCATAATGTCCGTTGCTCTTCTGATTGCATCTACCAAAGATTCACGACAACCGTATTTGTTATCAAACTTAGATTTTGTCACAGAATCGTTTACATTAATACATGGAACAGGCAAAGTCCCTTTTTTCATACGCTCGTACAATCTTAACACACCTGTAGTGGTCTCTTCTGATATACCTTTTAGACTTTTTATCATTTCAGGATATTTGTCTAAAACTATATTTGTCAGGTCTCCCCCGTCATCTAAAATCATATTCAATGGGCGCTCTTCGTTTCCGAAAAATAAAGTTTGTTCAATACACCAGTCATATTCTTCTTCTGTCAGGCCTTTCCATGCGAATACAGGAACTCCTGCTTTCGCAACTGCAGCAGCTGCATGGTCCTGAGTTGAAAAAATATTACACGATGCCCATCTCACTTCAGCTCCCAAATGAATCAAGGTTTCAATCAAAACTGCGGTTTGTATAGTCATGTGCAAACATCCGGCGATGCGAGCACCTTTCAATGGTTTTGAGTTTCCATATTCCTCTCTTAATGCTATTAAACCGGGCATTTCGGCTTCTGCCAGTGAAATCTCTTTACGTCCCCAATCGGCAAGAGTAATGTCTTTAACTTTGTAATTTAACTTTGTGTCTATCATTCTATCTTTTTTTTGCAAAATTATGAAAAAAATCTTTATTATGTTTGTATTTAACTTAAACACTGAATAAACAGCTTAAATCTGTTTTTAGTTTAGGAAATTCAGGTATGTTTTATCATTTATAACGGGAAAAAGAAATTTTTAAAATCAAAGCAAATGAAAAATATTAAAATCGAGGGTATAACTATTATCAACGGACCTAATTTAAATAAGTTAGGAAGCCGGGAACCGGAAGTCTATGGAAAAGATCAATTTGAACAATTTTTTAAAAAAAGTTGCCTGCAATTTCAACAGGTTCCATTGAAACTCAAACAATCAAATATTGAAGGGGAAATAATCAACTTCATACAGGAATGTGAGGAAAAAAAGCAAGCTATAGTTATTAATCCGGGAGGATACACCCACACTTCTGTTGCTATTTCAGATGCATTAGCCTCTGTAAACAATCCGGTTATTGAAGTACATATAAGTAATATTTATGCGCGGGAAGACTACCGGCAAAAAAACCTGACAGCAAAAAATACAGATGGTGTAATTATAGGATTTGGACTGGAAGGCTATAATATTGCCATTCGCTCCCTGCTTCACTATTTTAACTAAGCTTTTGAGAAATAATCTCAACTTCTCTTTTTAGCCATGTTAGAGGTAAATAATCTTTTAAATGAGGATTTAATTTCAAATCAGATTGCTGAATTTTTGTTTTCATTTTTTCAATTTGAGGCCTCAGTTCTTCCTTAGGTAAATGCTTTACCATAGTATTGAAAAACTTTTGCATCAACCTGGAAGTAACATTTACCACTTCCTCTGCTCTTTCATGATAATCTATAAGCCTTCTGAAATTTAAAATTTCCCTTATAGAACTATCTATATCACCTCTTTGATAAAAAACGATTATATAAATAAATCGAAAGTAAAAATATTCCGTATAGGGTCTTTGCTGAATATTTTCCGGAATTTTATCATAGGCTTTTTCATGTTCTCCTTTAAAAATATAAGCCATACAAATCAAGCATTCAAACCGAAACTTAAGCTTTTGGTGAATCTCAATATCACTTTCATACTCAACCAGTAATTCCAGTGCTTCATCATAACTCTGTAATTTCATTAAACTGCTGGCATAATTCAGTACAATTCCCAAATTAACTTTCAGTTTATGTTTTTTAAGGATTGAAATAGCCTCACTGAAGTACTCATTAGCTTTTTCATATTTACTGTCAAAAAAATATCCTAAGCCTATATTTGACTGACAAATTGCCTTTTCCTTGTTATACTTTGGGTAATAATCTTTGGTTTGTTCCAAATATTTGAGGGCTTCAATAAGCACATCGTTATTCTTAACTATATTTTTAATATTGGTTATTGAGTAGTATTCACTTTTAAGTAAAAAATAATTTGCCAGAGGGTCTGTAATGTCAGTATCAGAGTGGTCAAAAAATTCCGGTGAGGATGTTGTTTCGTAATCAGATTCGAAAATTTTGATTATTCGTTGAGTAAACATTTCCTTTTGTTTCAAATCAAACCATTCTCTTTGAAAACTTGTAATCAAACTACTTCTGGACTCTCTCGTTAAATCATGAAGCTCTTTATATACTTCAGCGCCAATCTCTTTATGATCAATTAAGTAATTAAACAAAAACTCTTTTAATTTAAATACCCGGCTATTATCCTTTTCATTTATAGCATTAGTAAGTGCTTTTCGTATATCACTTTCAATATCCGGCAAAATATCCGAGAGCTCACTCAACAGATGTAAATCAAGTTTTTTCGGATTTAACTTATATTCTTTTAAAACATTTGAAACGACCAGTACTTTATATATCTCCTCATTTAATAAACGCAATTCATTTCTTAGAATGTAATCTTTTTCTTTATTCCATTTATCATCATATAGTTTTTTAAAAACCTCAGTTTTTTCAAGATCCGTTTTTTCACTATTAATGAAATCAAAAATAATTTGATAAAGCTTATCAAGTTGTTTTCTGGGATTTGATGAAAGATTAAATTTTAGTTGTTCATGGTGATTTTTATTTAAACTTTTTAATAATGCATAGGTTTTGGAATTTTTCATACTCACAGTTTACATTCATCACAAAAATACAAAACTAAAAAAAAATAACTGCCGAAATGCAATATTAATCTTACTTTTAAAAATACTAATATATTTCTTAATTCATTATTATCATCACAATTACTTTTTTTTGCATTTTTTGCTTTTAAAATAAACTGTATCTTTAATAGTCCTTTTTAGTTTAGCACATAATTGCAAACTTAAAAGAGCCTTGTGAAATTCATGAGGCTCTTTTTTTATGCATATCCTTTCTCAAATTATGTTTTTAGAGTCATTGAGATTAACTTTGGAATGATTTATATCAATCTAAAAATCTAATTATTACTAATGAAAGCATTGAGCTCTTTTATATTATTTTTATTCGTTTTCAGCTTTTCATGTTTAATTTTCGCAGCAGATTATGAAAAGTATTTGGAAAATGATAAAATGGTAATCTTCTTCCCTGAGGATGAAAAATATGATGTCGGTGAGTTATTGAAAAAAAGTGAGCAGTTCCATGATATTGAAATTGTAAAAAGCTACTTTATCCCTTCCCCTAAGTTGCAGATTATTAGCTTTAACAAGGCCATAAGCTGGGAGCAAAAAGAAGAGATATTCAGTAGTGTAAACTTAGCCGGAGATGTGATGCATTTGCCCTATCTAAAAAATAATGAGGGTTTCTGGCTGGGTATTTTGCCCGATATTTTTGTATCTGTAAATTCTGAGGCTGAAAGAAATTCATTGATTTTAAATATGGGTAAGCAAGGCTGGGAGTTTGAACCTGTGAATCACTTACCTAAAAATGTATATAAATTCAGTAACCGTCAATCAAGCGGTAAGGAAATTTTAGATTTGGCAATTAGCTTAAATAATGATGCTGATTATCTATGGGCAGAACCGGGTTACTTCTTTTTTCCGGATGTGCATGATGTACCAGATGACCCTATTTTTTTCAGGCAATGGCATATAGAAAATGAAGGAACGGCTGCACAGGGAAATGGTGTAGTTGGAGCGGACATTTCAGGTTTGGATGCATGGACAGTTTCAAAAGGAAATCCGGATATTAAAGTAGCTATAGTTGATAGTGGTGTAGATACATTGCATCCTGACCTGAGTGCCAATTTTTATATGGGATTTGATGCAACCGGTGGCAACAGCAATGGTTTCCCCAATCAAAACTACTCACAGGATGCACATGGAACAGCAGCTACCGGAATCATTTCAGCAATAGCAGATAATGGTATTGGAGTTGCCGGCATTGCCAATGAGTGTAAATTTATGGCTGTAAAATCTTTTTATTATATCGACAGTTTAATTGGAATTATACCTTTTGCTACATCAGAGTATTTTTCAAGCGGACTAATATGGGCATATCAAAATGGAGCAGATGTGATAAACAATTCATGGACGATTCCTCCTTTATTTTTAGCATTGCTACCGGGCAATCCCGCTCTCATAGATGCTGCTCTTGAAGAGGCATCCACTAATGGAAGAAACGGGAAAGGAACCGTCTTGTTTTTTTCATCCGGAAATGATGGTGACCCGCCTTACTGGCCTTCAGACCTTGAAATGACAATAGCCGTAAATGCTACCAGTATGTGTGATGAAAGGAAAAGCCCTGATTCGTGTGACGGAGAAAACTGGGAAGGAAATTACGGTGAAACCATTAATATTTCAGCCCCGGGTGTTAGAATCCCAACTACGGATATGCAGGGTACAAAAGGATATACAAACGGCAATTATACCTTGTCTTACAATGGCACATCTGCAGCATCTGCAGTAGCAAGTGGAGTAGGCGCACTCATACTTTCTGTAAATCCGGACCTCACAGCAGAAGAAGTTGCTTATATTCTATATACTACAGCCGATAAAATTGAAGGTTGTGATTATAGTACCTATAAAAATGGCAGCACCTGGTGTCCCGAATTAGGACATGGCAGAGTGAATGCTTATCAGGCACTTTTAAGTGCTCAGGATTTTGAAGGTATAAGCTCGGTAAACAATTCGGTTAAAAATCATTATTTAAGAATTTACCCGAATCCGGTTAGAAAAAGCATTCATTTTAACCACAACTTTAATCATCCGGTTAAACTGACCATTTATAATATCAACGGTCAGTTTGTTTATGATAAAATATTTACTATATTACCTAATAAAATTAATATTGATGAAATATTATCTTCGGGTTTTTATATCTTAAAACTTACAAGTGACCGGGAGAGTATTACTAAGAAAATTATTGTTCAATAAAAAACTAATGAAAATGTTAAAAGGAAAAACAGCTATTATTACCGGAGCATCTTCCGGAATTGGCGCATCTATTGCTGAAGAAATGGCCAAAGAAGGAGCCAATTTAATTCTTTCCGATATTAATGATAAGGAAGGACAAAAATTAACAGAACAATTAAAACAAAAATTCAACATTAAAGCTTTTTATGTCCACGCAGACGTAAGCTCTGAAAAAGACTGTAATTTACTTACTGAAAAAGCTTTAGAGCATTTTAACAAACTGGATATAGCCGTAAATAATGCCGGCATTTCCGGTGAACAAGGTCCTTTGATTGACTGCACAGTAGAAAATTGGAAAAATATTATGGCTGTAAATTTAGACAGTATTTTTTACTGTATGAAAAGCCAAATTCCTGCAATGATTAAATCCGGTGGTGGCAGTGTAATAAATATGTCTTCCATTTTAGGTTCGGTTGGGTTTCCAAATGCAGCTCCGTATGTAGCTACAAAACATGCTATGAATGGATTAACAAAAACAGCTGCATGGGAATATGCTCAGCAAGGTGTGAGAGTTAATGCCATCGGTCCGGCCTTTATTAAAACACCACTTTTGGAAGCGCTGGATGATGATATGTTAAAAATGCTGGAAACAAAACATGCTTTTAACAGACTGGGAAAACCGGTTGAAGTAGCAAACTTAGCTGTATTTTTAGCTTCTGACAAAGCCTCATTCCTGACAGGTAGTTACTTTCCTGCAGATGGCGGATATTTAGGTATTTAAGTAAACTCAACTTGTAAAAACAGTTCTTTTTATACAATTGCATTAATTCCGGTAACATCCATTCCGGTTATTAGCAAATGTATTTCGTGGGTACCTTCATATGTGATAACGGATTCTAAATTCATCATATGTCGCATGATGGAGTATTCCCCAATAATTCCCATACCTCCAAGTATTTGTCTGGATGTGCGAGCTATATCAAGTGCCATTTCAACATTATTTCTTTTAGCCATAGAAATCTGAGCCGGAGTAGCTTTGCCTTCATTCATCAAAGTCCCCAAACGCCAGGCAAGTAGTTGTGCTTTGGTGATTTCAGTAATCATCTCCGCTAATTTCTTTTGTGTGAGCTGAAAAGCAGCAATCGGCTTATCAAACTGTTCTCTTTCCATTGAGTATCTCAATGCAGTATCATAACAATCCATTGCTGCCCCAATAGCACCCCAGGCGATTCCGTATCTTGCTTTTGATAAACAACTCAAAGGACCTTTCAAACCTTTTACGCCGGGTAATATATTTTCTTCGGGAATTTTCACATTATCAAAAACCAATTCTCCTGTTGAAGAGACTCTCAAAGACCATTTATTCTTAGTTTCCGGAGTGGTAAAACCTTCCATTCCGCGTTCAACAATTACACCTTTTATAACACCCTCATCATCTTTAGCCCAAACAACAGCTACATCACAAAAAGGACTGTTGGAAATCCAAAGTTTGCTTCCATTTAAAATATATTCAGATCCTTTTTTAGAAATTCTGGTTTCCATTCCTCCCGGGTTGGACCCGTGATTGGGCTCGGTAAGTCCAAAAGAACCTAAAAACTCTCCTGAGCCTAATTTTGGCAAAAACTTTTGTTTCTGCTCTTCTGAGCCAAATCGAAAAATCGGATACATAACCAAAGACCCCTGAACAGAAGCCGTTGACCGCACACCTGAGTCACAACGCTCTAACTCTTGCATAATCAGTCCATAAGCGATTTCATCCATTCCTCCCCCTCCGTATTCCTGGGGCAGTGAAGGTCCGAAAGCACCGATTTCAGCCAGTTCCTTCACGATAAACTGCGGAAATTCAGATTTTTGAGCATACTCTTCAATGATTGGGCTTAAACGCTTTTTTACCCAAGAGCGAACACTTTCTCTGACTAACTTATGTTCATCACTCAATAATTCATCTACATTATAATAGTCGTGAGATTGAAATTTATCTGCTGCCATAAGGATATGATTTGTAAGATTAACAAAAGGAATTTGTAATAGTTGAAAGTTTATGTGTCCGGAGGGGGATTCGAACCCCCACAGCCGTTAGGCCACCACCCCCTCAAGATGGCGTGTCTACCAGTTTCACCACCCGGACTCAGGTATCTTAATTATCAAATTGTTTATTCTTTAAACAACTTTTTAATATCAACATTTTGTCTTTCCTGTTCCGTGATTTCAAACAATGTTCTAGGTTTAAAATTAAACATTCCGGCTATCATGTTGGAAGGAAACATTTGCATAGTATTATTAAAGTCAGTAACAGCCGCATTATACGAACGTCTTGAAGCGGCCAATTGCGCTTCAACTTCATTTAAAGAACGCTGCAACTGCATAAAGTTTTCGTTTGCTTTTAGCTCAGGATAGTTTTCAACAGCAATATTAATTCTCGCCAAATCCTGCGTAACCCGGTCTTCCAGTTTAACTCTTTCATCCGGAGCCACATTACCTGAAATTGCCCGTGTACGAAGCTCTGTAATTTCCTTTAAAGTCTCTTTTTCATGCGTCACATACTGTTGCACGGAAGCGACTATATTAGGGATTAAATCGTACCTCTTTTTACTTTGTGCATCTATACCGGCAAATGCTTTGTCTACCATATTACGCTTTACAACCAAACGGTTGTAGGTAATTATAATAAACAAGATAAATAAACCGAGAAAGATCAGTAGTAATAAAACACCTGTATCCATATCTTTTTTTTGCAAATATCGTACTTTTTAGAATAAAAATACGAGTAATTGAAGTTTTTAAATGGCTGTAAAAATATTTTACAATAAAACTTTTTTGGGATATATAAAATAGACTAATTCGCCTGATTTTGCTGTAATCTTATTCCAATTATCTGTTGCAAACTGAATTTTCACAATTCCACTTGTAGGAACCTTTTCAAAATATTTATTGGTTAAAAATTCCGTATAACTACTCAAAGTGGGTTCGTGGCCAAAAATCATTGCCGAATTAACATCCTGTGGGATTGAAAGAGTTATGGCAAAAAGCTCTTTTAGTGAAGATTCATAGATGGAACTGTTCAGCTGAATTTTTTCAGGATTGTATTCCAATTTTTCAGCAAAGATCAATGCCGTATCATGTGCTCTTTTTGCCGGGCTGCTGACAATTAAATCTACAGATTCACCCATTTTTTTGATGTATTCAGCCATTTTTGCACCATTTTCAAGACCTCTTTGATTTAAAGGCCTTTCATAGTCTCTTTTTTCTCTGAATTTCCAGCTGGATTTGGCATGCCTGACAATATATAATGTTTTCATTTATTTTGCTTGAGGTAAGCTAATAAGATACTTAAACTATGCTTGATGACCATAAAATCTTTTAAATCAGGAATTAAACAGCTTTTTATTAATTTTTATTGCGCGACGCCAATTTAGATAAAAAAGTAGAATATTTGTTTAATATTTGTATTAAGTTTAACGCACTAAGTGTTAAATAATGTTCCTTAAAAGTCTTTGAATTTTCTTTATATCTGTGAAACCCTTGTACTTTCGATATTTAAACGTATCTTTGCACCCGATATACATGCGGTATTCTATGCCGGTTCTACATAATTTTTGTTCCCGAACTACGATAAAATAAAAACTCAGGTTTTTCCCGCTTCTTTTTCAATTTTTAATATTTTATTTTGATATTTTCAGACTTAGGCATAATTAAGCCGATTTTAGACGCTCTCATTGCAGAGGGCTACACAACTCCTACTCCTATTCAACAAAGAGCCATTCCTCATATTTTAAAAGGTAAAGACCTAATTGGATGTGCTCAAACAGGTACGGGAAAGACAGCAGCATTTGCTATTCCAATTTTACAGCTTCTTAATGAAGTTTCACCGTCAAAAGGACACAGGAAACCGATTAAGGCGTTAATTCTTACACCGACCAGAGAGTTAGCTATCCAAATAGAGGACAGTTTCAATACTTACGGAAAAAATGTACCGCTTAAAAAACTCGTAGTATTTGGGGGAGTAAATCAAAACCCACAGGTAAATGCTTTAAAAAAGGGTATTGATGTTTTGGTTGCCACACCCGGAAGATTGCTGGATTTGGTTAATCAGGGATTCCTGCATTTAGACCAAATTGAAATATTTGTTTTGGATGAGGCCGACCGTATGCTGGACATGGGCTTTATACATGATGTAAAACGTATTATAAAGTTAATCCCCGAAAAAAGACAAACACTTCTCTTTTCGGCAACTATGCCTAATGAAATTAAATCTTTGGCAGATAGTATTTTGATTAATCCTGTTAAAGTTGAAGTCACTCCGGCATCATCAACGGCGGATACCATAAACCAATCTCTGTATTATGTTTCAAAACAAAATAAAAAGGATCTGTTAGTACATTTACTGAATGATCGTTCAATAGAAACGGCTTTAGTTTTTACACGTACAAAACATGGTGCTGATAAATTAGTTAAACACCTGGTAAGTTGCGGAATTTCTGCTCAAGCAATTCATGGAAATAAAAGTCAAAATGCAAGGCAAAACGCCCTTGAAAACTTTAAAAACAGAAAAACACGTGTGTTAGTTGCTACGGATATTGCAGCGCGCGGCATTGATGTCGATGAACTAAGCCACGTAATTAACTATGAAATTCCTGAAGTACCCGAAACTTATGTTCATCGCATTGGCAGAACAGGCAGAGCCGGACTTAGCGGAGTTTCCTATACCTTTTGTGAGGAAGAAGAAACAAGTGACTTAAGGGATATTCACCATTTGATTGGAAAAACAATCCCGGTTGTAGAAGATCATCCTTTTCATGAGGTTTATAAGGGCATTACAAAACGACCACCGAAAGCTGCCAGACCTCCCAGAAATTCAAGTTCTTCTAAGCGCTCACATTCAAGCTCTAAAGGCTCTTCTAATAACAAAAACAGAAGACGCTATTAAATTAGAGAGATTGAGTTTT
>REEL01000073.1 GCA_007695095.1 Chitinophagaceae bacterium
TAGTAAATTGGATGCGAGTTGGATTTATTCATGGTGTTATGAATACGGACAATGTCTCAATAAGTGGTGAAACCTTTGATTATGGACCTTGCGCTTTCTTAAATTCTTATCATCCGGAAACAGTTTTTAGTTCTATTGATGTCAATGGTAGATATTCATTTGGTAATCAATCCAAAATTTTAAAATGGAATCTGATTAAATTAGCTCAAACATTGCTTCCGTTAATTGATACCAATCAAGAAAATGCAATATTATTGGCACAGCAAACTTTAGATAAGTTTGACACACTCCGGGATGATTATTTTTATACTATTATGCTAAACAAAATTGGTATAGAAAATAAAACAAAAGACGATCGATTTTTGGTAAATGAACTTTTAGATTTAATGCAAAAATTGAATCTGGACTACACAAATACATTTGCAGCTTTTTCACAGGAAATTGAAATCTTATTTAAACCTTTAAGTAACAACCCCTTGATGAAAGAGTGGCTTAAAAAATGGGAAAAAAGAATTAATCAAAACTCTAATGGCATAGAAACTGCAAAAAACATTATGAAAAACTACAACCCGATTTTTATCCCAAGAAATCATAAAGTTGAGAAAGTCTTAAATAATGCTTGTAACGGGGATTATAGTGATTTTAATACATTCATGAATATTTTGAAATCACCTTACAGTTTTAAAGATGAGTTTCATAGTTATTTAGATACCCCAAACCCGGATTTTGAAAATGAATATCAAACTTTTTGCGGTACATAGCTTCTGGAAATTTTAAAAATAGATAACAATTCACTCTTGTTATCTATATCAGTCAAATGATTAATTAGGCAAAAGTCATATTTAAACCCTATATAAACAGGATAAATCAATAAATGATTTTGCTAAAAATTTAGTAAGCTTATAGTTTTATTTAATACAAAATCAAAGCCTTCAATAGCCAAAATAAATATCTGTAAATATTTCATAGCTTTGATTTATTAAGGTGAATCGATATATACCTCCACATGGCAGTTGTGAACAAATCGACACGAATTGAGCTTATATACGAGATTAGTACCTTTTCATAAAAATTAATTTCACAGCATTCTTTCTTTTTCAACTTACTGCAAATTTATGAATCAATCTAAGTCAATCTTTTGTCCTGTTTGTAAAAGTGTCAATCATTCGTATTATATTTCTACCCATGCATTGATGCATAAGCCAAATGAAGAATGCTACACATTTAATAAGTGTGGATCTTGTGAATCCGTTTTTCTGACAAATAGAGTGGAAGAAAAAGAGTTAGGCAATTATTACACAGATCATTATTTGCCCTATCAAGGTTCTGCTGCCTGGGGTAAGTTTAGCTCATTTGTAGAGGGCAGCCAAAGAAAATTAGATTCGAGAAGAGTTGATTTTATAGCCAATCTAAAAAGAAGTAATAAAGAATTCAGCATACTTGATGTGGGTTGCGGGAAACCAAGTTTTTTGGACTTGGTACAGCGCAGATTAAACGCTGAATGTACAGGCATTGATTTCTCTGATAATGGTTGGAAAAATGATTCATATGAAAATATTGAGCTGTTAAAAACTACATTTGCTCAATTCGAGACCGGCCGCTTGTTTGACATAATCACACTTTGGCATTATCTCGAACACGATTATAACTTACCGGAAACTGTCAACAAACTGTATAATTGCCTAAAGCCGGGGGGTAAATTAGTTATTGAAGTGCCTGATTATATGAGTATCAGTGCTAAATGGCAAAAAACTTATTGGCAGGGCTGGCATAGTCCAAGGCATCTCTCACTTTTTTCCAAAAAAGGTTTCCAAGCCTTGTTTACTGATGATAAATGGAAAATAAGCAAGCATTTAAGGTATGGCACATTGGATGCCTTTACGCTTTGGTGGCTTGGTAAAATGGAAGAGAAAAAAATAAATTGGTCTGCCTCTATGGAAAAAGAGTTTTGGCCACTGGTATTCTTAAAAGTAATAAGCTTTCCGTTTTTCCTTTTTGAAAAAGTTTTTCCAATGGGCATACAACTTATAGTCATTGAAAAAAAATAAGTATCTATTTTTAAAACAATAGTACTCATCTAATCCTTTTCTATTAATGAATCAAATAACTACCTGTAGCTTTTTTAAGGTTGAGAGTATATCAAATAAATGGTGGGCTTTTAAACAAATGCAATTAGGTATCGGTGCATTAAGAAACGTTAGGGGTTTAACTTTTTTTAAATTACTGGGTTCAGGTGCCAAAAACGGTTTTAGTGCAATACCAAACTTTGGTACCTATGTGCTTATTTGTGTTTGGGTTTCTGAAGAGAGCGCTAAGCTTTTTTTAAAAGAAAATATTTTTTTTAAGTCTTATCAAAAAAGAAGTTGTGAAAACTTTACTGTTTATCTAAACTCTGCTGAATCACATGGTAGTTGGGATGGTTATCAGCCATTTGAAAAAAACAGTAAAGTCCCGTCAGACAAACCGGTTTTGGTGTTAACAAGGGCAAGTATTAAATTCACAAAATTGTGGTCCTTTTGGAGCAAAGTAGGTAAGGTTAGTAAAAGCTTAGAAAATTATGATGGAGTAGTATTTTCTATTGGTGTAGGTGAGTGGCCATTAATCCAACAAGCTACTATAAGCATTTGGCAGACACAAGCTGAAATGTTGGACTTCGCTTACAATAATCAGAAACACAAAGAGGTTATGCGACTAACCAGGAAGCTCAATTGGTATAAAGAAGAAATGTTTGCACGTTTTATACCTTATAAGTTTGAAGGAATCTGGAATGATAAAAATGTAGAGAGTTTATTGCAGTAAAAAATAAGAAAATAATCATTAGTCAATAAAATAGACCAATTCTAAAAACTTAAATAACTAAATAGTTGTTAAGTAAGCTCTACTTTTACAATCAATTAAAAATAATAAAAATGTTTAAGAAGTTTACGATTACTGACAAGCTCCTATTTGCTGCAGCATTTTTGTCGTTAATATTTGCCGAAATACTCTATTTTCAAGGAGAAAAAGAAGACGGTATTTTTATTGGGCTATGGGTTCCCACAATATTAGCATTTGGAATTTATTTAAAACTTATTAAAAATTCAAAAAATGATTGAGTTAATACCCTATTTTGCCGGAATCATAACCTTGCTTTTTAGTCTTGGCTTTTTCTTAGCACTTAAAGAATTAAAGAAAAATAATTCATAACTTGTATTTCTTTTCTGTTTAAAAATTTATACTAAATTTACTTAAGTAATTTTATCTCAATATATTTACATTAGGTAAAAAATATATTAATAGATTACTGCTGTGAAAAAATTTATAAATTTAATCTTATAACAAAGATGAAACAAACACTTGTTGCTTTTGCTATATTAATTTTAAGCTGTTATATATTATCCGCTCAAAATTTCCTTGAAACTGACCAGGTTATTTTAAAATTAAAAAATGAGAATAGTGGAGCTGATAAAATCATTGGAGAAAAGGTTGATTTAATAAATCGGGAATACAATGCTGTTAGTGTAAAAAAAATTTATGCGGGGATTAATAGTAATCAATTGATTTATGTAATCAAATTTCCGGAAGGTACAAATATCAAAGAAGTTATAGATGCATATTACAATACGAATGAGGTTAAATATGCAGAACCTGACCATATAGGTTCGGGAGGTGGCAAGCCCGGTTTTAGTCCGAACGATTCATTATTCTATAGACAATGGGGGTTAAGAAATGATGGAACATTTTCTCTATCCCCTTCTACAGCGGGAGCAGATATTGATATGGAAAAAGCCTGGAACATAGAGCAAGGGGACTCTAATATTATTGTGGCTATAATAGATACCGGAACAGATTTACTTCACCCTGAATTTGAAGGTAGAATATGGATAAATCATAATGAAATACCCGATAATGGAATAGATAATGACAGCAATGGGTTTATAAATGATATAAATGGGTGGAATTTTGTAAATGATAGCAATGATCCAACTGATGATCACGGACATGGAACCAATGTTACCGGTATTATAGGAGCAAATGGAAACAATTCAATTGGGTACGCCGGTGTTGACTGGAATTGCAAGCTTATGATATTAAAAGGATTAGCCGCTAACAATCAGGGCTATTATTCATGGTGGGCTGAAGCTATTTATTATGCAGTAGATAATGGTGCAAGGGTAATCAATATGTCAATTGGAGGGACAAGTACTTCTGTAACACTTGAAAATGCCGTTAACTATGCTCTGGATAATGATGTTGTTGTTGTGGCATGTATGATGAATACAAACTCAAACACGGTTTTTTATCCCGCAGGTTTTAATGGAGTAATTGCAGTTGGTTCGACAAATTCAGATGACACAAGATCTAACCCTTTTTTTTGGAGTCCGGTAAGTGGAAGCAATTACGGTAGTCATATTTCTGTTGTTGCTCCCGGAAATTATATTTATGGCCTAGATTATCAATCAAACACAAACTATGACTCCTACTGGGGAGGGACTTCACAAGCAGCTCCATTGGTAGCCGGTCTTGCATCCCTATTACTGGCACAGAATCCATCTCTGAAGCCCGCAGAAATTAAATCAATTATTGAAACAACTGCTGAAGACCTCATTGGTGACCCAAATGAAGATATACCCGGATGGGATCAGTATTACGGACATGGGAGGATTAATGCTTTTAGAGCTTTATCTAATTTCACAGGAATTCAATCAATAGATACAAAAACAAATAATAGTTTTTTACTATTCCCCAACCCTACAAATCATACTTTTACAGTCATAACACCGCCTGCAGCCAAGCAAATAAATATTTTCAATTCACTTGGCCAACTAATTCTAAATAAAAATATACAAGAATTAATGTCGGAGAACTTTCAAATTTTAGAAAATGGTATTTACTACATACAAATCACAACCGATAGTGAAATAATCAGCCAAAAATTATTTGTAAATAACTAATCGGTCATTTACTAAACAAGTAACTTAGATTTTCTGACAATCAATTAAAGGCAAATCAATGTGTTTATAAATATTATTTACAATAGCTTTGAATCAGTTCACATAAATAAAACCACCAATCAGTAATATGAAATTAATTCAACTACATTTTAATATCCTTTAAAAGGGATGATTAAGTATAAATTTTTGCCTACTTTTAATTAGTTAATAGTATTTGATACAGATTGAAAAATACAAGTATAAAATTTTACTTTTTTTTACTATCAAATCAAAAAAAGAATAGTGGAGATCAGCAACCACTTTAAAAAACGAGGCGTAACTGAAAAGCCAAATGAGTAAGAATTAATAAAAAAACAAAATGGAAATTCTATCTATAATTATGCAAGTCATCGTTGCTGTTTCAATTCTTATTGTATGGGTTTTTCGTTACGACAATATTGTAAAAGAATTTAATGAATATGGCTTGAGTGATTTGACACGCACAATGGTTGGCTCAATGAAAATAGTATTGGCAACATTACTGGTAGCAGGAATATGGTATCCTTCTTTGGTTCTTATTCCGGCCCTTTTGATGGCTTTACTTATGCTTGGAGCACAATATTTTCATTTCAAAGTTAGTAACCCCTGGCTGAAGCGTATACCTTCATTATTTCTTTTTATTCTATGCCTCCTTATTGCTGCTATCTCCCTCAATTTAATTCCTTAATGCTTTTTCGGGAATTATTGATTCTACTTTCAAGCTTCTCTTTTTTAGCTTACGGTATTACTTATTTTACCTCTCCAAAAATGAAAGCTGAATTTGCCCGCTTTGGCCTGAAGAGATTAGGTGCACTTACTGCAATTTTAGAGATTCTGGGTGCTTTAGGTTTACTGGTTGGTTTAATGTTTAACTCTATTTTACTCTTATCTTCCGGAGGACTGGCTTTACTAATGTTTTTCGGAATATTAGCGAGACTTAGAGTTAAAGACGATTTTTTATCCTTCTTACCTGCTTTATTTTTTCTTGCACTTAATTCCTATATTTTTTTTGAGTCTATGAAGCTAATACAAAGTTAAAGGATCATTTGTTGCTTCTATGAAGAAACTAACAATTCCTCTTATAAAGTTTATAATTACAAAAAAAGAATAAGACCTAAAGACATTTATCAAAGCATTTGTGCCGGAAGAAAACTAATTTATAATCCGCTTAAAAAAATATTGATTTTAGGAGACCGGTGCTGTTGAAAAAAAAATAAAATTAAGCATTTTACTAAACCTGTATTCTTAATAGTGATTGATAATGATGTTTTTTTCAGGGTGACGCCGCAGTAGAAAGAGCCAAATCAATTTTCCAAAGCATAGCAGATATTCATATTTTAAAAGGCAGCAAACATAAGCCAAGCGCTGACAAGTATACTGAAATTCAACAAAAGATTGAACAATGGATTGGCTAAAACAACCTATTTAAAGAAAGCCGAACCTCCTGCAAATGAAGTAATGGTAGATAAAACCTGGATTTTTAAAAAAGGGAAAGACGGTAAATTAAAAATTATCGTGCATAAATCTGCCATAGCATACTCTTCTCAGGCTAATTAAATTAGTATAGGCTTTGACGATATAATCTTTTGAAAGTATTATTATTTTTATTAACTTAGGGATATAGCAATTCATACCTTGAAGCTTTGCAATAAGTATATTTACACTCATAGGTCATCTGTTTAGGAAAATCACTATTGTATCATTCTCTTTCACATAAATTAAGATTAGAAAAGAGAGTGAAATATTTCATTACACATAAACTTCAAAATAAATAAAACAAAATATTATGGAAAACAAATCTAATGATGCAACCTCAAAAAGACCGGAAGGGAATCGGCTGTTAAATGCCCCGCTGGTAGAAATGAACTTACAAAATTTCATTGATCAAATAAAAAACGAAGCTACATGGAAAGAAAGTGATCACAATGCTGTAACGATTTTTAAATCAGATACACTTCGCATAGTAATAATCGGACTGCATGAAAATGCAGAACTAAAACCACACAAAGCAAATGGTGTAATTAGCGTACAAGTTTTAGAAGGCAAAATACATTTTATCAGCGGAAAGCAAAAGCTTATCCTTGAAAAAGGGCAAATGATAGCATTACAAGAAAATATTACGCATAGTGTGGTAGCATTGAAGGAAAGTTTTTTCTTGCTTACTCTTTCAATAAACAAAACTTAAAATAAAAGCAGGAATACTTACCCGTTAAAACTTCAATCATTTAAACCAATAAATTGAATAATCTGCAAATTAAAAAGGGTGTCTGTAAATATACAGACACCCTTTTTAAAAATTTGAACTAATTTTTACTGAGGAGTTGCTCCACCTCTTCTTCTCTGGTCTTCTTCACCGGTTCCGGTAG
This sequence comes from Chitinophagaceae bacterium, assembly GCA_007695095.1. Lineage (NCBI taxonomy): Bacteria > Pseudomonadati > Bacteroidota > Chitinophagia > Chitinophagales > Chitinophagaceae > Chitinophagaceae bacterium. The sequence goes on from REEL01000073.1 coordinate 7,319, forward strand.
CTCCACCTCTTTCTCTTTGGTCACCATCAGTACCTGTTGCTCCACCTCTGTCTGTGTCAGTAGGAGTTTTAGGCTCTTCTTTTGGTGGTGGGGGTGGCGTTGATCTTGGTGCAGGTGCTGAAGCTCCTTTAGCTTCAAGTTGAGCTACAGCTGCTTCATAGTCAGCATATAATTCATTATATAGCTCATCCCATTCTGCGTGCACAGCTTCTACTGCATCAGCAACTCTTTCATCACATTCTGCTCTTACTTCGTTTACCTCTGAAGTACAATCAGTACCGCAACTTGTCATTGTAGCGCCTATCAAGAGGCCGCCTGTTAAAATAGTTAATACTTGCTTTTTCATATTTTTTTAATTTGGATTAAGTACAAAAGTAATAAAATTTATAAAATCAACCTTTAAAAATGATTTTTAAATACCTATGATTTCACAAACAACGAAACGCTAATTAAGTCAATCTATTATATTTTTTCATTTTTAAGTGATTTTAATGAGCAACAAGTTTTTTATTTAGAATTATTCTAAATAAATTTGCAGAATTAAAAATAAGCAATAATTTTGGGGCACTATTTAGAATCGTTCTAAATAATTACTTAAACTTAATTTTATAATAAATGAACAAAATATTTATGAGATTCTTTGCATCTATGGTCCTCATTACTTTATCTGCTATAACAATGCAATTATTTGCAGAAAACACTTCAAGACATCACTTAAGAGGTAATATAGTAAATAATGAAACCGAAGCTATTGGAAATGCCTTCGTTACATTGGAAGGTACAGTTTATTCTACCGTCACAGATTTAGACGGAAACTTTATTTTAAGAAACATACCGGAAGGAAACTATAAGCTTATAGTACAGGTACTCGGTTATCAAAAAAAGGCAATAGATGTTCCGGTTAATGAAGAAAGCACGAAAGATCTGAATATTATTCTTTTAGAATCAATGTATGATATGCCGCAAATAGTTGTTTTGGGCAACAGACACGGACTTTTTGACAGAGTTCCCGGTTCTGTTTCTGTTATTGATAAAATGCAAATTGAAAGAATTTCTCCGGTTTCCGGCAATGAAGTTTTTAGAAATACACCCGGAGTAAATGTGGTAGATGAGGAAGGCGTAGGATTAAGAGTTAACATTGGTATAAGGGGTCTGGATCCGGGCAGAAGCCGAAGCGTTTTGATTATGGAAGATGGCATTCCGGTAGCATTGAAACCATATGGAGAACCTGAAATGTATTATACACCGGCCATTGAGAGAATGGAAGGTGTAGAAATTATTAAAGGAAGCGGTTCTATTCTTTTTGGCCCGCAAACTGTAGGTGGAGTTATTAACTACATTACTGCCGATCCACCGGCTGAATCTGAAGGTACTGTTAAGCTAACAGGTGGAGAAGGTGGATTTTTCACCGGTATGCTTCAATACGGAAATAGCTTTGGGAATAGTGGTGTTTCAATAAACTATTTAAGAAAACAGGCTGATGCTGTTGGAATCACCAGTTACAGAATCAACGACCTAAACACTAAATTTAGAATGGATATTTCCGAAAAATCATCTTTAGGTCTGAAAATTGGTGTATATGATGAGGTTTCTAACTCTACTTATGTAGGCATGACAACCAGTATGTATGAGTCAGGAGATTATGATAATGTTGTGTTAGCTCCAAATGATGAACTTGAAGTCAGAAGATATTCTCTAAGTGCAACTCATCAGATAAAATTCAATAAAAATATCCGATTAAGGACAACTGCTTTCGGATATACTACAACCAGAAACTGGCTTAGGCAAGATTATTCATATACACCTGTTGCAGACATGACAGGAGTTATATGGGGTGATACCTCTGTTGCAAATGGGGCAATTTATTTGAGAGACAGAACCGGAAACAGAAACAGACAATTTGAAGTGGCAGGTATTGAGCCACGCCTAAGCGTAAATTACAGATTAGGTAGTCTTGGAAACGAATTGGAAACCGGAATGCGTTTTTTATATGAAAGAGCTTTTGAACAGAGAATTAACGGCCCTATGGGTGACGTTCGTTCAGGAGATTTAAGAGATGATGAAATCAGAACCGGATATGCGTTAAGTGCTTATGCTCAAAATAGAATTATCGTTAATTCTAAGCTTAGTTTTACTGCCGGTTTAAGACTTGAGAATTATGAATATGAAAGAGATATATTAAGAACAAACTTTACAGATACTACTATTTTAGCCGGTAGTTCCACTACAAGCTTAATACCGGGAGCCGGTTTTAGTTATAGATTTACGCGATTAGCTTCTCTTTATGGCGGAGTCCACAGAGGTTTTGCCCCTCCCAGAATTAAAGATGCTATTTCTTCTGATGGCGAAGCCTATCAGCTTGATGCAGAAGACAGCTGGAACTATGAATTGGGTATTAGAAGCACTCCTTTAAACGGACTTAGTTTTGAAGTAACCGGTTTCTTTATGGACTTCAACAACCAAATCATTCCGGTAGCTGAGTTTGCCGGTGGCGCAGGAGCAGGATTAATCAATGGAGGAAGCACCCGTCACTTAGGCGCTGAGTTTGGGTTTTCCGTAGATCCGGGTATTTTAGCCAATACAAATTGGTCTTTCTTATTGAGATCAAGCTTCACTTATGTAAATGCTTATTATAATGAAGATCGATTTGTAGGTACGGACGGAGTCAATATTAAGAATAACAAAACACCTTACTCTCCGGAGATACTTTTATACAATGCACTAAACATCACATCCCCATTTGGTTGGTATTTATATTTACAGGCAAACTATACCGGCGAGCAGTTTGCAGACCCTCTCAATACTGTTGAAGCTTCGGCAAATGGCAGAGTAGGTTTGATTCCTTCACATTTAGTATTGAATGCCTCTACAGGCTATAAAGTTGAACCATGGAATACTACTTTTAGTCTTAGTGTTAAAAACATTACAGATGAAAGATACATTTCTACCAGAAGGCCACAAGGTATAAGAGTTGGTCTGCCAAGGTTTATAACTGCCGGAATAAATTTCAACTTTTAATTTAAAGAAACTATATTTTATGAGATATCTTTTAATCTTTTTTTCAATTAGCTTGCTTTGGTCATGTCAGGATTCAGGAGACTCTCTAAACATTTATATCAGCAGACATTATGAAATAGATGATAAGGTATTCAGGCAATTTGAAGAAAGGAGCGGTATTAAAGTAAATGTCTTAAAAGCAGATGCAGATCAGCTGATTCGAAGAATTGAAATTGAAGGAGAACATTCTCCGGCTGACATACTGATTACGGCTGATGCCGGCAGATTAACACAGGCTGCTTCAAAGAATATGTTAGCTGAAATTCCCGGCTCCGTTTGGGAAGGTAAGCTTGATAAAAATTTAATAAGCCCTGATAAAAATTGGCTGGCAATAACTACCAGAACAAGAGTCATAGTATATAACCCTGTAAATGTTCAGTTTGAGGGGAATGAAAGCTATCTGGACTTGGCAAAACCGGAATATAAGGGAAAAATCTTAGTACGTTCTGCCGAAAATCCATACAATCAATCTTTAGCTGCATCTATTATTTATCACCATGGTACTGATAAAGCAGAGGAATGGATTAAAGGAATTGTTGAGAATATGGCACGAACTCCAAGAGGTAACGATACGGATCAGATTAAAGGAGTAGCCGCAGGAATAGGTGATATTGCCATTGTAAACTCCTATTATTTGGCTAAAATGCACAATTCTGCTAATCCAGAAGAACAGAGGGTGGCAGAAAGCCTTGAAATATTGTTTCCAAACCAATTGAGCACAGGTACCCATTTGAATTTTTCAGGAGCAGCTATATTAAAAAACTCCAAAAATAAAGACCATGCTTATCAAATGCTTACCTATATGTTAGAACAAGATGCACAGGATATTTATATGCTCGAAAATTTTGAATACCCCGCAGCTAACAACATAGAATTAAAAGGATTTTTAAAAAAATGGGAGCCATTTAGAAGAGATACTCTTCATTTGAGTAATTTAGCTGAATTGCAAAATGAAGCAAACAGGCTTTTATATAAAAATGGTTGGAACTAAATTAAAATCAATATTTAAAAAACTGCTTTCCATTAATTCTGAAAGATGGAGTAAAAGCAAATCAATAGCCGTATTACTTAGTACGGCTATTTGTATTCCTATAATTTTTATAATTTCTTACTTATTTATACCCGGTGGGGAAACCTGGAATTTCATCCTTGAAAATCTATTTTGGCACTATGTGACAGAAACTTTTATATTGATGATTTTCACTGCAGTTTTTGTAACTATCATTGGTGTGTCAACAGCCTGGTTGGTCAGCACCTATAATTTCCCGTTTGTAAAACACTTTGAGTGGTTATTAATTTTGCCACTTGCAATTCCGGGATATATTGCTGCTTACACTTATTCCGGTATGTTTGATATTACAGGTCCGGTTTACTTCTTTCTCAATAATTACTTAGGCCATCAAAATACGATTAGCCTGCTTCCTGAAGTAAAAAGCATGTCCGGAGGCATATTCATACTGAGCATAGTATTATATCCATATGTTTATGTAGTTACCAGAGCTTATTTTTCTGTTCAATATACCAGCTATACTGAAGTTGCCTCTTCATTGGGTTTGAGCAATTTTCAAAGCTTTTTCAGATTAGCCGTTCCTATGGCCCGGCCGGCAATTGTAGCGGGAGTCAGTTTGGTATTAATGGAATTGCTAAACGATTATGGTACGGTGAAATATTTAGGTATAAACACCTTTACCATAGGTATATTTACATCCTGGTCTTCTTTCGGTGATACCAGAGCCGCATTGAAAATAGCAGCATGGCTTTTGTTTATAGTAGTTGCTATTCTCTATCTGGAACGCAGACAAAGAGGAAGTGCCCGCTTTGAAACACAAGACAATACTTCTACAATTGCTACGAAACAGCATTTAAAAGGGTTCAGTGCATTTATAGCTGTTCTGGTATGCGGGCTTCCTTTTTTACTGGGATTCCTGCTACCGGTAGTTCAATTGCTATATTGGGCCAGCTTAACGTATGCAGATGTTTTAAACATGAATTTTTTGATACTTATTCAAAACAGTTTCGTATTAGCCTTTACGGCTGCAGGAATTTGTATTTTAATTGGAATTGCTCTTGCGTATTTGCAAAGAATTGAAAACTCATTTATTCAAAAAATAATTATTCGACTGGCTACGGTAGGCTATGCTATACCCGGGGCAGTTATTGCAATGGGAATATTAGTGCCTGCAGTAGCTATTGACAGGCAACTTATAGGTTTTGTGCAATTCTTTAATTCTGATTTTAACCAATTGATATTAACCGGCAGCATTGGCATTTTGGTATATGGCTATGTAGTCAGATTTTTAGCTGTAAGTTTTAACAGTTTGGATTCCGGTTTTGAAAAAATTCCCAGAGTCTTGGATGAGACTTCCAGAAGTTTAGGCTATAGTCCTTTTCAAACATTGTATAAAGTTAATTTACCTTTATTAAAGAAAAGCATTATTGCTGCCGGCATTTTAGCTTTTGTTGACATTATAAAAGAGTTACCTTTAACTTTGATTTTAAGGCCTTTTAATTTTGACACATTGGCCATTAAAGCTTTTGAATTAGCCAGTGATGAACAAATTGCACAAAGTGCACCGGCAGCTTTGGTTATAATTATAACCGGTATTGTGCCCATTTTAATACTAAATCGTATTTTTGCTAAACTTAAATAAGCAGTTTAAGCGTTATAACACTATATGGAAATTTTAAAAATTCTAAATCTTTGTAAAAAGTTTACTAATGCTGATATTTCGGCAATTCATGATTTGAATTTAACGGTTAAAGATGGTGAGCTACTTGCTTTGTTAGGAGAAAGTGGCTCCGGAAAAACTACTTTAATCAGAATGATTGCCGGGCTTGAGAAGCCGGACAGTGGAAAGATAATTTTAAGAGATGAAGTCATCTCAGACGATGACTATTTCATGCCTCCTGAAAAAAGAGGTATCGGCATAGTTTTTCAGCATTACTCATTATTCCCACACCTTACGGTAAAAGACAATATCTCATTTGGACTAACAAAGAAGTCGAAAGAAGTACGAAATGAAGTCGTAAATCGAATGTTAGTAATGACCGGTTTGTGCGGATATGAAAAAAGGTATCCTCATGAGCTATCCGGCGGGCAACAACAAAGAGTTTCTTTAGCCAGAGCTTTGGCTACAAACCCCTCTCTAATACTTTTAGATGAACCTTTCAGTAATCTGGACACTCCTTTGCGAATAAAAATGCGTGAGGAAATACAAAAAATCATTAAGCAAACCGGAACCACAGCAATATTAGTAACTCATGACAATCAGGATGCCCTTGCTATTTCTGACAGAGTTGCAATATTGAAAAATGGTTTATTACACCAGATTGACACTCCAGAGTGTATTTATAAAAAACCTTGTAATTGTTATGTAGCTAATTTTTTAGGCAAAACAAATATCATCCCGGCAAAAGTTTTAAATGGCATGTACGAAAGTCCGATAGGTAATTTTAAAATCAATGGAAGTCAGATTAGCCCAACTTCTGATAATGAAGTAATGCTTTCGGTGCGCCCCGAATGTCTTAATTTATCAAAATTAAACTCTGAGGGCGTAAAGGCTACGGTTAGAAAAGTAAGTTTCATGGGAGAATACAGGGAAGTTCTGGTTGCCATAAAGCTTAAAAACGGCAGTAGTTTTCAGTTAAAAGTACATGTAAAAAATGATATGCCTTCAGAAATTCCAAATGAAGTATATATTTCCGCAGACAAAGAAAATATTATACCGGTTGAAAATATTTGTTAAAAATTAAATAGTTCTTCCGGGATACTCTTTTAAGCCTTCTTCCAGGCATTTAACTGCTTTTAGTAAAGAATTTGTTTCTAATACATACGCCAAACGAACTTCTTTTTTGCCAAGTCCGGGAGTTGCGTAAAAGCCGGAAGCCGGAGCCAGCATAACCGTTTCATTATTATAGGAAAACGATTCCAATAACCACTGACAAAAATTATCTGTATCGTCAACAGGCAGTTCCAAAGTGGTATAGAATGCTCCGCCTGGAACCGGACAAGTTACTCCGTCTATATTATTCAGCGCTTCGACAACTACGTCTCTTCTCTTCGTATATTCAGCATTAACCTCATCAAAATAGGTATCCGGAACTTCAAGTCCGGCTTCTGCTAAAATCTGTTCTATGGTTGGCGGACTTAATCTTGCCTGAGCGAACTTTAAAGCTGTTTGCATAACCAACTTGTTCTTTGAAATTAAAGCGCCAATTCTGGCACCGCAAGCACTGTAACGCTTAGAAATAGAGTCTACCACTACCACATTTTCCTCTATTCCCGACAAATTCAATATAGAGGTATGCTTTCTGTCATCGTAGCAAAATTCTCTGTAAACCTCATCGGCAAATAAAAATAAATCATGCTTCAAAACGATATGCTTAAGAACTTCCAACTCTTCTTTTGAATATAAGTACCCGGTAGGATTATTGGGATTGCATATCATAATAGCTTTGGTCTTTTCAGTTATCAAAGCTTCAAATTGCTCAATCTTCGGTAACTTAAATCCATTTTTAATTGATGAGGTAACCGGAACAACTTTTATATTGCCTGCTGTTGCAAATCCATTATAATTAGCATAAAAAGGTTCCGGAATAATAACTTCATCTCCTGCATCAAGGCATGAAAAAAGTCCGAAAAACAAAGCTTCAGAACCACCGGTTGTCACTATTAAATCTTCAATAGAAAGATCTATTTTATGTTTGCTGTAGTATTTTACCAGTTTATGTCTGTAAGACTCTATTCCGGCAGAATGGCTGTATTCCAGTACTTTCATATCAATATTTCGAACAGCTTCCATCATCACTGAGGGTGTTTCTATATCCGGTTGTCCGATATTCAATTGATAAATATGGACGCCTCTCTTTCTGGCCGATTCTGCAGAGGGCACTAACTTTCTAATTGGGGAAGCGGGCATACTAAGCCCTCTGTTACTTATTCTAGGCATTTTGCAAAAATAAAAAAACTTCACAATTCAGTGGGAATTGTGAAGTTTGCTAATTAATTTTTTAATAAAAGTCTATTGATCTACAATTGAGCGTTGTCTTGTTGGCATTCCTGAAGAACTTCCTTCTTTAACTACAGTTCCTTTGATAAACAATTGCTTACTTGGCGTGTCTGCGTTCGAAGTAATGGTAACGCTTCTGTTAAAAGGTCCAACTCTGTTTTGAGTATTATACTCTACAGAAATTTTGCTTGATTCACCCGGGGCAATAGGCTCTCTTGGCCAAAAGGGTGATGTACAACCACAAGATGTTCTTACGTTAGTTAAAATAAGGGGAGAATTTCCTGTGTTTGTAAAGTGAAATTCGTGTGTAGCTTTAGGGCCTTCAGGGATTTCTCCAAACTCATGAACTTCTTCATTAAACTCAATTTTCGCAGTTGATTGTGCAAAAACAGTTATTAATGAAAAAATGCCTAAGAATAATGTAAGTGTAACTTTTTTCATGGCTTAATTTTTAACAAATTTAATAATTTTAAATTAGAAATGCAATTATTTTTATTTAGTGTGCAGATACTTTAACGTAACATAAGAATAAAAAGTTTGCAAACTGAAAAAAAGTTTTAAGTTGTATTTTCCGATTGTTTATTTAACATCAATAATACTGAAATTTCCATTGCTTTATAGGTGGAAAAGAGGGCAAAAAAAGGAACTAAAAACCAAAAGTCTTCGGGACTAAAGACCATTAAATAAAAACCAACCAGCATCAGACTCGTTAAAAATTTTACCGTCATAATACCCATAAAAACATTTAAAAACAATGTTTTATTTTTACTGTTTACAGAGATTTTGGCTAACAGGAAAGCAATTAATGTAAGAATAAAGAAAAAAATATTACTACCTAAGAAAAATCCTGCATGTGGATTTACCGGTGCCCAGGTATACCATCCATAATTTATCAAAAGCCAAAAAACGAACATTACTACCGGATATAAAAATATCTTATTTGTGGCCATTTTAAAAGTGTTATTTTTTTAAAAATTCCTTGAGTGGTATGTATAAAGCAATAAATACAAATACTAAAACTGAAATTAAAGTAGCATAAGGACGTGAAGTCTCTAACCATTCATCTAACTTAACCCCTATCAATAATCCTAAAATAACGGTTGCAGCCATTTGGAAGCCCATAGCAGAATACTTTAAATAATCTTTAAACTGCTTCTTTTTGAATGGATTTTGAGGCTTTTTGCTGGGCATTAGTGATTTCTTTTTCAGACATAGAGCATTGTCCATTGAACTTAGCGCCGGATTCAACTACTAATTTTGATGTTTTAATTTCACCATCAATTTTGCCTGAGTTCTTAATGTATAAAAGCTCCCGAACAACCAGCACTCCTTTCACTTCTCCGGAAATGTCAGCATTACTACAATAAACCTCTCCATCAATTATCCCGGTTTTACCAACGACAATTTTTGCTTTAGAAATAACACTTCCTTTAACATGTCCGTCGATTCTAATATCTCCGTCAGATTTAATTTCTCCTTCAATAGAAGTACCTTGTCCAAAAATATTTACATTGCTACCCGTAGGGTTGTTCGTAGAATTTTTTTCATTTTTATTTCCAAACATCATTGATTGTTTTAAAAGATTATATAATCACGAGGATTAACGGCAACTCCATTTTGCCATAATTCAAAATGAAGATGCGGCCCTGAAGAATATTCACCACTATCACCAAAAACAGCTATTACGTCTCCCGTTTTAACAAAACTACCAACTTTTTTTAATAAAACAGAATTATGCTTGTAAAAGGAGAGTAAATTATCACTGTGTTGCACTGCGATCACATAGCCTGTTTCTAAAGTCCATTCTGCAAATACAACTACACCGTCATAAATAGCCTTTACCGGTGAATTTGATTCGGCAACCACATCGATTCCATAATGACCTTTACCCGGATCAAATTCTGCTGTAACTAAACCTCTCATAGGTGTCATAAAATTCTTTTCGAGATAAGAAAAGCTCCCTGGCTGATTAGTACCTTCATAAAAAATAGAAGTTTGCATTTCCTGCTCTACAGCTTGCCTGAGAAGAGCCTCTTCAGGTGAAATTTTATCCAAACGGATGGTATCATAATAAAAATCAGCGGCCAGGCTTTCTTCTGATGTATCCGGAAATTCTGTTTCTATTTCTCCTCTTAAAATATACTTTATATTATCTATCCAGGCTTCCCTTTGAGCAACAACCATTTCCAATGAATCTGTTTTTATGTTTAAATCTATTAATTGAGCACGCATCCCCAGGTCACCATAGCCGGGAATGTATTGCTTTACAGGCGTAAATACAATCACAGAAATTATTACGAAAATCAGTATAAGTAAAATAGAGCTTATGCCGGTATATAAATTTAATTTGGTTAATTTAAATGAAAACCTCTCCTCAAAATTGCTATCATTTAAAATTACTAAACGATATCGATTCTTCAGATTTTTAAAAAAATTACCCGATTTTTTCTTTTCTTCTTCCTGCATTCAAGTATTTAATGTTTTGAAGGTCTATTTATTGTTGAGGAACTAACTTACTCACAAAATTACTATAAGTTTTTGTATTTTTCGTGAGTAACTTTTAAAGATAAAAATCGATATAAGGATGATATGAATACTATTTATCAGAAATTAACAGTATTTTCATTTTTTTAAAATATTTTTGCAAAAAACAGGTTAGTGTAGGTAGAATTACACTGTATAAGAATACGACCAAAATGCTGATACGAACTATCCTTAGCTTTTTTATTATTACTCTGATTTACTCATGTAACAGTAATTCCTTTTTAGGAAGAGCATACATTGATACTACATCCAGATACAACACCTATTTTAATGCCAGCCTTAATATAGAGCAGGCCTTCGAAAATATAGCACAATCCAATCAGGATAATTTTAATGAGATATTATTACTTTATCCTGAAAGAAATTTAGAAGCTGCTTCTACTTACAGCAGTACATTTGATGATGTTATTAAAAGAAGTTCCAGAGCAATTCAATTACGGGAAAGTTCAAAATGGACCGACGATCACTATTTGTTAATTGGCAAATCATATTATATGAAAGGGGAGTTCAAAGCTTCACTTGAAACTTTTCAATATATCGTTACCAATTTTAAGGATGAAAATAAGCAAGCCGCATCTTCCCGCCAATCCTCCGGTCGGCAAAGCGGAAGGCGTTCCAGAAGACCTGCCAGCAGAGCGCAGCTGGAAGAACAGCAAGTGGCTGAAAGACAAAATGTTGAAGAAGACATAAGAGAAGATAGTTTCTGGGATAATTTCAGGCATCATGCAGCTAAATGGGAAGCCATGGTTTGGATGGTCAACACTTATGCAGCAAAAGGTGAATTCCAAAAAGCAAATACCGTTATTACGCTCATTAATTCAAATCAGCACTTCCCCAACAGAATGAGGAAAGAGTATGCAAAAGCAAAAGCTGATTTTTATATACAGACCGGAAACTATGAGGCAGCAATTGGAGCGTTGGAAGAGCACCTTGAGTACATAAACAGAAATAAAAACAGGATACGTCCCAGTTTTATTTTAGCCCAACTTTATGAAAGAAATAACCAACCCTCAAATTCAATTCAAATTTATCAGGATATTCTCACGATGAGGCCAACTTATCAATTTGAGTTTAATGCCAATATGGGAATAGCCAGAATAGCTTCTCAAGATGGTATTATGTCTCCGAGAGAAGCTGAAAATCTTTTAACAAATATGTTAAGGGAAAGTAGAAATGAGGAATTTAAAGATCAGATTTACTATGCATTAGCAAATTTAGAGCTAAACAGAAATAATACGAATAAAGCACTTGAGTACTTAAGCTTGTCGGCAGAGGCCAATCAGGGAAACACTGTTCAAAGAGCAAAAACCTTTTTGAAAAAGGCAGATATTTATTACGAAAAAGAAAATTACATAAAAGCGCAGCCTAATTATGAACAAGCTTTGACCTCACTATCTGAGGAAGATGAAAATTATGACAAAGTTTCTGTTTTAAGTACTAAATTAAAAGACTTAGTAGATCAGATAGATATTATTAATGAACAAGACAGCCTTATTTACTTAGCTAGTCTGGATGATGAAAGTCGTATGAGACTTTTAATTGAAAAGGCTGAAAATAAAATAGCCGAAGAAGAAAAGTCAAAAAGAGAAAGTTCAGAAGAAGCTAGTGCTCAGGATTTCTTTAGCACCGATACTGATATTCAAAGAAGAGGAAATCAACAAAGAGATACTCAGGATCGTGGCAGTGGCTGGTATTTTTACAATCAAGCTGCAAAATCTGCCGGATTTAATGACTTTGTTGCAAAATGGGGCAACAGAAGCAGAGAAGATAATTGGAGAAGAGCTGATAAGTCGAGTTCAGAAGATTTTGACATGGAAGAAGATGAGTTAACAGATGAAGAACTGTTTGCAACATTTGATATGGATGAAGATACGGATGAAGTAACAAATCTGGTCAATCAATACCTGGAGGGTTTACCTTTATCAAATGAAGCCTTAATTGAAAGTGAAAATAAAGTAATTGAAGCTCTTTACACAAAAGCTAATCTTTACAGAAAAGAACTTTTGAATAATCCTAAATCGATAGAAACCTTTGAAAGGCTGAATCAGCGTTTTCCTTCAAACACTTATGCTGCTGAAGTTTATTATAACTTGTACTTCTTATATAGTCAAACAGGCAACAGAGAGTCAAGTGACAGAAATAAAGATATTGTTTTAAACCAATTCCCGGATTCAAGGTATGCACAATCAATTCTAAATCCGGATTTTGAAAAAGAAAATAAAGACAATATAGCCATAGCAGAACAGCTTTATACATCTGCTTATAATGCGTATCACAACTATGACTTTAAACATGTTATTGAAACAAAACCTCAAATAGATACTTTAATAAGTAATCACCCGATTAAAGCTAAATTTTCCTTATTAACAGCTCTGGCAATTGGTAAAACAGATAGCTTGGATAAGTTCATAATTGCTCTCGAAGAAGTGAAAACGAATTTCCCAAACACAGAACAATATACTAAAGCTGACGATATACTTTCATTTATAGCAAGCAAAGAAGAAGTAACTGAAATTAAACCCGGTTTAAGTGATGTTGATAAAGAATTAGCAGAACTATTGTCAAAGTTTCAATTAAATCTGGCTGATGAGCATAATGTTATAATTGTAAACGACCAAAAGAATTTACCGTCACGCAAAATTATAAATCCTCTTGCTGCATATAATGATAAAGAATTCAGTTTGATTACTTTACAAATCACTCCATTAATATTAGGTGAAGCAGGTACTATGATGATTGTAAAAAGCTTCCCAAACAGCCAGAGAGCTATGGAGTATTACAACAAATTAGTAAATAAAAAATCATCGATTTTTACTGAACTTGATACAGATAAACTTTCATTTTACGTTATTTCCGATAGTAATTTAAAAACTGTCATGAAAGAGCGTAACTTTGAAAATTACATTGACTTTTTTCAAGCTACATATTTAAAGTAATACAAATTGTCTAAAAATAAGAGTAAACGTCTTTTAAGTAAACGGTTTATAATTGCAGCAAGTATTATCTTTTGGTCAGCATTGGTGGGAATCTTTGCCGGTGTTTACATCTTTATGTCTTTGATTGCAAATGACTATTTTGGAAAGCTACCAACTTTTGAAGAGTTGGAAAACCCACAAAGCTTTTTAGCTTCAAATGTATATTCTGATGATGGTGTAATTTTAGGAAGCTACTACAGTCAAAACAGAACTATAGCCACCTACGAAAACTTACCCCCAAATCTGAAAAATGCACTTTTGGCAACAGAAGATATACGATTCTACGATCATGCAGGTGTAGATTTCAGAGCCATGGCCAGAGTAGTATGGGGTTTAATCCGAGGTAAACCGGCCGGAGGAGGCAGTACTATCTCACAGCAGTTAGCTAAAAATTTATTCCCAAGAGAACAATTGGACAGCAAGTTTAAATTTGGAATCAGGAAGTTAAAAGAGTGGATTATTGCTACACGTTTAGAAAAATACTATACAAAGGATGAGATTCTAAGTATGTATTTAAATACAGTAGAGTTCAGCGATAATGCTTTTGGTATATGGTCTGCCACTCAAACCTACTTTAGCAAACCTACAGATTCCCTGAATGTAGAAGAAGCAGCAGTCTTAGTTGGAATGCTTCAGGCGCCATACAGGTTCAACCCAAGATTATTTCCTGAAAGATCAAAAACCCGAAGAAATGTTGTTATCCGTCAGATGGAAAAATATAACTACATTACAAAAGAAGAAAGTGACTCTTTAGTGAACGTTCCAATTGAATTAAATTTTAGAAGAACAAGTCATACAGAAGGATTGGCTCCATATTTCAGAGAGATATTAAGACTGGAACTTCAAAATTGGCTGAATCAAAACCCAAAAATTGACGGCACCTCTTATAATTTGTACCGGGATGGCTTGAAGATATATACAACCTTAGATTCAAGAATGCAGACTTTAGCGGAAGAGTCGGTAAGAGAGCATATGAAAGAACTTCAAAATGATTTTTTTAATCATTGGAAAAATAGAAATGTCTGGACCAATCGGGAAGATGAATTAAGTAGAATTGTGCGCAGAACTGAAAGACATATAAATATGATAGCTGACGGAAAAAGCCAGGAAGAAATCAATACTGTCATGAATGAAAAAATCCCTATGAAGGTTTTTAGCTATGACGGACCAATTGATACTGTAATGTCTCCGGTTGATTCCATTCGCTACCATAGAATGTTTTTGCAAACCGGTTTTATGGCTATGGACCCTAAAAATGGTCATGTAAAAGCCTGGGTAGGTGGAATTGATTATAATTATTTTCAGTATGACCATGTCAACGTAAATACAAAAAGACAAATAGGTTCTACTTTTAAGCCATTTCTCTACACTTTAGCTGTGAGTAATGGTTGGTCACCTTGTTTTGAAATATTTGATGTTCCGGTTACTTTTGAAGAATTTAATAATTGGACTCCAACGAATTCGGATGGAAGATATACGGGAGATAAATATAATTTATACAGATGTCTGGCTGAATCTAAAAATACTTGTTCTGCTTATTTAATGAAAGAAATCGGACCACAGGCAGTAATTAATTTAGTTAGAAAAATGGGCATTACCAGTCCGATAGAACCCTACCCATCCATTGCTTTAGGTTCAACAGACATTTCTCTAATAGAAATGTTAGGCGCTTATACTTCTTATGCCAATAAAGGGATGCATACCAAACCTATTTTTATAAAGAGAATCGAAGACAGAAATGGAACGGTAATTGCCGAATTTCCTACAGAAACTGTGGAAGTCATGAGCGAGGAAACAGCCTATATTATGAC
Source organism: Chitinophagaceae bacterium (assembly GCA_007695095.1). NCBI lineage: Bacteria > Pseudomonadati > Bacteroidota > Chitinophagia > Chitinophagales > Chitinophagaceae > Chitinophagaceae bacterium. Next base: position 22,715 of record REEL01000073.1, read on the forward strand.
AGAAATGTTAAAAAATACAGTTAATACAGGAACCGGAATGCGATTAAGATTCAGATATGGATTAACAAACGAAATAGGTGGAAAAACTGGAACAACCCAAAATAATTCAGATGGTTGGTTCATCGGAATAACTCCTGAATTAATAGCAGGAACATGGGTTGGTGGAAGTGACAGATTTATGCGATTTAGAAGTATTGCATTAGGGCAAGGGGCGAACATGGCATTACCTATTTGGGCCAAATTCTTTCAAAAAGTATATGAAGAAGAAGAGTTAATGGTTGATAAAGATGCAAAATTTGAGGCCCCAACCAGGCCGTTAACAATCGAAACTGACTGCTCAAAATATAGGGTAGACCCATCTTCCAGAGATAGAAGATCGGGTGGTGGCTTTATGGGAGATGAGTTTGAATAACTAAAGCAATACTTTTCTTATTTATTCTCTTTTAAATACTCTTCTACCATTTTCAAATTATTAGACGCCAAGATAAAACTGGGATGTAACTCCAATGCTTGTTTAAAATTATTCAAGGCAGATTCAGGTTGATTTACCTCTAAAGCAATAACTCCAAGCATGTTTAACAATGCTGCACGCATAGGAACTTCCTGTACCTGATTTTGGGTTGCCGTAATGTTTAATTTTCTATCTGCAATCTCTTCTCTTGATAATAATTTATCAATATTAGAAGTAGCCTCACCAAATCTTCCTAATGAGTATTGTAAAGTAGCTACCTGATACTTATAATAAACATCCGAAGTCTCACGGTAAAGTGTTTCATAATCGCTTAGAGCCTCTCTTATCTGACCCAAACTTTGTTTTGATATAGCCCTTACTTCCAGCATTTCTACTTTTTTTGCATCTTTTTGAAGTATTTCATCACTAACTATCATAGCCTGATAATACATACCGGTGTTAAAATACAATAGTGCCAATGTATCCTTTAAGTGAGTTTCCTCAGGCTTCACTGCCAGCATAGTTTGAACTGCATTTATTGCGGTTCCTAAATCATTAATCTTTATTGAATTTTCATATACCCCGGCATAAATATCGAAATAAGTAGACTTCACTGTTGATTTTATCTCTTCATCAGAAGCTCCTCCCCTTCTTTGGGCATTAAGATCAAAAACCCCAATAAGTATAAAACTTAATAATGCAATTGCTATTTTCTTGTTCATAATTCTTATGTTTTTAAAACGAATCCCTAAAATAATAAAAGGTTAGGTAAAATACCTAACCTTCTATTACTAATTGTACTGTTAAAGTCTGTTTAGTTAGTATTATTTAGTTATGATAAGTTTTCTGTTGTGAATTTCATTCTGAGTGCGGAAAACTGCATGATAAGTTCCATCAGCTAAATGTTGCATATTAAAGTCAATAGAATACTGACCCGGAGCTATATGGTGTACTTCATCTTTAACTAACTGTCCAAGAGTATTAAAAATTGTTACAGTAATTTCTCTGTCAGTTGAAGAGTTTACAACAACTCTGGTATGCTCATTGGTAGGGTTCGGAATAAATTCACTAATATTAAACACATCCGTAGTTGAAATCATTGCATTTACTATATAAGTATATTCATATGAACCGTCAAAATCTACCTGACGAAGTCTGTAGTAATAAACAACGTTATGTTCAACATCCAAATCATTATAGCTGTAGTACATTTCCTGAGAAGTATTTCCATTTCCGGATATCCAGCTAATTTCTTCAAAATCTACTCCGTCAGTACTTCTTTCAAGATAGAAGCCGGCATTATCAATTTCTACAGCTGTTGACCAGTGTACTCTAATAAATTCATTATTAATAGGATCTGCTTTTAAGTATAATAACTCAACCGGTAATGCTGTAACTTCATTTCCTGCCAAGGCAAATTTTGAAAATGAATTCATTCCAATTGCAGTAACACCTAATGAAGGGTTTGCTATAAGAGCTGCAGCATCTGTTGCGGCACATGGTTCACCTGATTCCGGAAGAACATAATCACCCCAGTTATCAGAAGCGAAATTAAAAGCTGAAGGAGCTTTCAGAGCTTTGAACATTACAAAACCGGAGTTAGGTGTAGGAGCCGTCAATTTAGGAACATCCGGATAGAATGTTATATCATAATCTCCCCATCCTGAACTTGAAGAACCGTCCGGCTCAATTTCCCATATACCATAATCCTGAGCCATATCGCTAAGTACTATCTGTTGATTAGAAGGCAAACCATAAGGTGTGCAGTCAAAACTACCTCCCCAGGCTGTTCCATAGCTAGGGTTTGAACCGGTTATTGCTCCCGGGTCATTTACGTGGTTAAAACGAGCTGTTAGGTAATCTACATTATCTCCCAGTGTTGACAAAGCAATTTCAAATGGAGCATAGTTGCTGGATAAAAATGAAGGATCTGTTAAATCCGGGAAACGTGTACCTATTGGGAATAAATAAGTCTCATTGGCATCAACTTTCCACTTCAATCCGCCTAAGCCAGAGCCATCTGTTTGAATGTATCTTTGATTTGAGGCATTTACAAAAGCTGTTGGTAATGAATTTTCCATTGTTAAAACTCTATCACCAATATAAATTTTAGCATTTGAAGATAAAAAGTCAATTTCATTTCCTATAGTGATGTCACTTTCTAATTCAACACCCCCAAACCAATCACCTGCAATTGCTATTGCATCATTTACAATTTCTACATTAAAAAAGTAAATATTGCCATTTCCTCTTACTGTCTGGGTTTCATAATTTGCAGTCGGATCATTAAATCGAACTAAGCGCTCTCCGGACGTACCGGCATTGTGAACAGCAGTTCCATTGAACTCCCAATCTCCGGTAAGTTCTATAACACCGTCATTATTCAGTGTCGAACCGGTATTCGTTTTGATTTCACCATTAACAAATAAAAGAGCTCCATCCTGAACAGTGACTGTTGCACCATCATTTACAAATTCATTTTGTGCAAATGAAGCCGTAATAAAAAAGGATATTAAAATTAGTGAGTAGATTTTTTTCATAAATCAAGTTTTAAAAGTTAAGGTCGCTAAGAGTAATTTAAAATTAATTATTTCAAAAGTCAAATTAAATCTTTGACAACCACAAGATAAAACTCTTTTTTTAAAAAGCAAAACCCTTTTTAGTATTTTTTTTCCCGGAAATTAAACTCCATGTAATATCTTAAATTATCTATCTCAACGTCTAACTTGTCTTTTAACATTATTAGAAGTCTATTTGCAAGTAATAATTTAATGAATTTATGTGTTTTTTTTATTCTCAGTTAACAATGTTAATTTCTCCCTTAAAAACCATAACTGCCTGTCCTGTAAGCCATACATCCTTAATATTATGTTCATTAATAGAAAACCTCACATTCAGGTCACCTCCTTTATTCTTAAGGTTATAAGTTACCACACCGGCTGCATTTTCATTTATTGCATGGGCGATGGCTGTTGCAACATTGCCTGTTCCACAACTAAGAGTTTCCGCTTCAACACCTCTTTCATAAGTCCTTAAGTAAATTAAATCCTTGTCTCTTTTTGTAAAGTTTACGTTTATACCATTTTTAATAAACATCGGGCTATTTCTAATTGAACTTCCTTCTTTTTGGAGGTCCATTTCAGCCAAATTAAAATCCTCTTCTTTAAAAAAAACTACATGCGGGGAACCGGTATTAACAATAACTTTATCATTGCTTACATCCAAACCATAAGGTTCTATCATTTTTAAGGAAACTATGTCATCTTCAAGTATAGTTGCCTCGTGCTTTCCATCAATTGCATTGAAAGTACAATTGTTTTTTTTCAAAACTCCTGTTGAATAAGCAAATTTCACTGCACATCTCCCTCCATTTCCACACATGCTGGAAGGTTTCCCGTCTGAATTATAATAATCCATATAAAAGTCAAGGTCTTTCTCTTTTTTTAAAATAATTAAGCCGTCAGCTCCTATTCCAAATCTTCTGCTACACAGATTCGCAATCTGATGTGATGAAAGGTCTATTGATTGTTCAAAACCGTTAACCATTATAAAATCATTGCCTGTACCTTGATATTTGTGGAATTTAATTTTCATGAAGAACTATTTGAATAACATTTAATGAAAAAATTTATAATCTATGCAACCTTCCTAAATCAGTAGCGTATACAAGGCTAATTTAATCAAAATACAACGAACAAAAAGATTTACTCATGAAAAAAACTTTAAAAAATTTAATACCGATTTTACTGATTGGTTTTTTACCTTTCGCAGGCATGGCTGCAAACTCAAATGTTGCTAACACTTGGTACTTTGGGATGAAAGCCGGTCTTGACTTTTCAAATGGAGCTCCAATTCCGCTTGTTAATGGTCAAATGGAAAGTCTTGAAAACACAGTATCGGTTTCAGATGAAAACGGACAATTATTATTTTACAGTAATGGTGGACCTTTTCCTTTTGCAGGAGGAGTATGGAACAGAAACCATCAGTTAATGCCAAATGGCAGTTTAACCGGTACCGGTGGATGTAACAGTTCATTTCAGGGCGCAATTACGGTTCAAAAGCCAAGATCAGAAAATGTATACTATATGTTTACAACTGATTGTATTGAAAATAATTTTGCCGGAGGCCTACGCTATTCCATTATTGACATGAATTTAGAAGGTGGTTTAGGAGATGTAGTACAAAAAAATGTACCTCTTGCTGCAAATGCAAATGAAGGTGTTACGGCTATCAGACATGCAAATGGCGATGATTATTGGATTGTTACTCATATCAATAATACAGATTCTTTTTACGTATTTGAATTAACAGCTAATGGCATTTCCGGTGTTGTAAAAAACAAAGTTGGTCCTCACAACCCTTATCATGCAGGTGCTTTACGTGCATCTAATAATGGTCAGAAATTATTTCATGGTGGATTAATGTATGCCGCACTATATGATTTTGATAATGCTACAGGTGAAATCAGTAACTTCGTAGACTTGGGAATTAAAGGTTATGACGCTGCCTTTTCACCGAATTGCAGATTCCTATATGTTACGGGCAGCAATGGTTCTTCACAATTACCTAATCAGTTATGGCAGTTTGACATGCATGATTATGATATTGAAAACTCAGGTCAGCAAATAGGTTCAACGTCTAATTTAGCTTTTGGAAATATTCAGATTGCTCCTGATGAGAAAATTTACATTGCAAAGTTCTTAAGCTCTCCGAATTTAGCGGTAATAAACAACCCTAATGAATTAGGTACAGATGCCGGTTTTGTGGAAAATGGAATCCATTTGGCCGGAAAAGTTTCCAGAGGTGGTTTGCCAAACTTTGCAAATGATGTATTGGGAGAGTGTCTTCCATACAAAGTTGAAAATACAGAGAACAATCATGGACAGCCTACTACAAATCCTTTAATTTCTTTATCGCAACAGTCTTACAACAAGCTTAAAGTTAATCTGGACAACCTACAGGATGTCAATGAAGTTGTACTTCACTACAGAAAATCTCAAGAGGATAGCTGGGAAGTATTTACCGGAACCGGAAATTCAGTCTATCTTGAAGGATTAGAAGCAGGCACAGAATATGAAATCGTTTTAAGTTCTTATAGCTCTAATAGTTACCAATATCAGAGATTATTCGAACATTCTACTAAAAACGAAACAGATTATATGATTAAAGGATCAACTTTAGATAGATTTTCATTCAATCTTTACCCAAATCCGGCTGCTAATGAACTTACAATCTTGTTTGACACTGACAAATCAGCAGCTGTTTTAAATGTTTCTATCTATGATTTATCCGGAAAAAAGGTTTATCATAACATTATAGAGAACAAAAACAATCTAATTGACCGTGAGTCATTATCCTTGGATGATATTCGCAATGGTGTATATTTTGTTAAAATTGAAAGTGAGTCAATATCTCACACAGAAAGATTGGTAATCATGAAGTAAATCTTACCTACTATATAAATAAAAAAAAAGGCTACCGCAATCGGTAGCCTTTTTTTTTGTTAATATTTCAGGAATAAAAATTAAAATGCTAAATAGAATAATTCGTTTACTTATGGCTTTACAAGCCTCTAATTAAAAACTCCGGAATTCACTTAGATGTATTGAGAAAAAATTCGTTTCGCACATTATCCTTTGTAAATTTTCCTGAAAAAGAGGAAGTTACTGTTAAGCTGGTATCGTCTTCAATTCCCCTGGATGCAACGCATAAATGTTTAGCTTCTATCAAAACAGCAACATCATCAGTATTTAAAACCTCTTTTAGAGCACCGGCAATTTGCATGGTCAACCTTTCCTGGACTTGAGGCCTTGCAGCAAAATACCTTACCAACCTGTTGATTTTAGAAAGTCCGACTACTCTTCCATTTGATATATAACCAACATGAGCTTTGCCTATAATCGGTACGAAATGATGTTCGCAATTAGAATAAAAAGAAATATCCTTTTCAATAAGCATTTCATTATATTGATACTTATTTTCAAAGGTCTTTATCTCCGGGAAATTCTTCGGGTTAAGTCCGGAAAAAATTTCATTAACATACATTTTAGCTACTCTGTAAGGAGTACCGCTCAAGCTATCATCTTTCAGATCAAGACCCAGTATGTTCATTATTTCTCTAAAATGAATTTGTATTTCTTCAATCTTTTCAGAATCAGTCTTTACAAATGCATCACCTCTCAATGGAGTATCAGTTGATGTTCCTACGTGGCTGTCCCCTATCATATCAGCATGCTGAAGTCCGGAACTTGATTCAGCCTGTTTAATTTTGCTATTACCATTCATTGAAACAACTTTATTTGGATTCATTACAACTTTATTAAGTAAATAAAAAAGTATAACCAATCCCGGCTGAAGTTGTTTATAAATTCAGGGCAAAAAAAAGAAAAGAGCAGACTAATTTTCTAGAAGAGGGAGAATGTTTTTTGGAGAAATGGAGATATGAGACTCATTATAAATACAAATGCCATTTCGAATAGCTAAAATTTGTGGAGACTGATGTTCAACCTGAAATTTTTCAGAAATTGCATCAGAAATATTGCGATATTGTATTAAATCAAGGTAGAAAAAGGGGATTGAAGCAAATTCTTTTTGCTTCAATCCCCTTTTAATTCGGTCAAATGCCAAAGTACTAATTGAACAACGTGTACTATGCTTAAAAATTAAGTACAACTTATCATCTTTCAGCTGAATAATTTCTTCAAGCTGAGATAAATCAGTAAGATTAATCAATATTTAAATATTTCTTTCTTCGGTAACTTCTATATCATGAGTGATATGGTTTGGACATCCATCTCTATGGCATGAACTTAAAGTTGAAGAAATAAACAGTACAAAAGCAGATAAGGCTAAAAATTTTTTGAATCTTTGCATGTGATTATATTTTATGTAATTTAAAACGAGATTACTCTCCGTTAAGTGCGAATTTAAATAAATTATTTTAAAAAATTTGCTTTTACCGTAAACCATTTTAATATATGCTTTTAAAAAAGTCTACTTTAAAAATTCATTTTATTGCAATTGGCGGGAGTATAATGCACAATCTCGCTATCTGTTTACGTAAAATGGGGCATCATGTTTCAGGATCAGATGATGAAATTTTTGAACCGGCAATTTCACAACTAAAAAAAAATAACCTATTGCCTGAAAAACTAGGCTGGTCAGCAGATAAAATAACCGATAATACAGATCTGGTAGTGTTGGGAATGCATGCAAAAAAAGATAATCCGGAACTAAAAAAAGCTATACAGTTAAATATTAAAATTGTTTCTTTTCCTGAATTAATTGCAGACTTTTCTAAAAATAAAAAGAGAATTGTAATTGCAGGCAGTCATGGCAAAACAACGACAACATCCATATTAATGCATGTTTTTAAGGAGAATAAAATAAATTTTGACTATCTGGTAGGCGCTCGCATAGATGGTTTTGAAAACATGGTTAAACTGACAGAAGAATCTGAGTATATTTTAATTGAAGGAGATGAATATTTATCATCCCCATTAGATAACAGACCTAAATTTTTCCACTATAAACCACAGCATACAATTATAACAGGTATAGCCTGGGACCATATCAATGTTTTCCCTACAGAAGAAATATATCTAAAAACGTTTAAAGACTATCTGGAGACATTGACTAATGCTACGGTAGTTTATTTTAAAAAAGATGAAAACATTGACAAAGTTATTTCGGGCAGTACAAATAAACTGAAATTCCTCCCCTATTCAACTCCGGAATATAAAATCCTTGATGATAAAAGTACTATAAAGTTAGATGACGAATATGTAGAACTTTCATTATTTGGAAAACATAATTTTGAAAATATAAATGCAGCATATTACCTATGGAAATCTTTAGGATTCGAGGGTAAGAAATTCAGAGAAAAAATAAGTAGTTTCTCAGGCCCGGCACTTCGTTTAGAAAATTGGTATACAGACTCAAACTATATATTTATAAGAGACTTTGCTCATGCACCATCAAAAGTACAAGCTAGCATAAACGCTGTAACTGAGCATTACAACCATTTTACAAAAATTGCCGTTATAGAACTGCATACTTTTAGCAGTCTTACCGAAAGTTTTTTACCGCACTATAAAGAGACCACTAAAGGTGTAGATAAAGTTTTTATCTTTTTTGATGAAAAAGCTTTAGAATTAAAAGGAAAACAAATACCTACAGAAAAAACACTAAAAGAAGCCTTTAATAGAAAAGATTTAGTTATTATTAAAAATAAAATGACTCTAAAAGAAGAGATTATAAAAAACCTTATCCCTAAAACTATATTTTTACTTATGTCAAGTGGAAAACTGGATGGATTTACAAAAACTGAATTAAAAGAAGTAATAAAATGATGCAATTAAAGAAACCCTTAGTGATTTTTGACTTAGAGACAACCGGTCTGAATGTTATAACAGACAGAATAATAGAGGCTTGTTTTATAAAAGTTCATCCCAACGACAGTAAAGAAGTGAAAAATTATATTTTAAACCCCGAAATGCCGATTCCGGCTGAATCTTCAGCTATACATGGATTTTATGACAAAGATGTGGCAGATAAGCCGACTTTTAAACAAATCGCTTCTGAACTGAATAAATGGTTGGAAGGTTGCGATTTAGGCGGATATAATTGTAACAGATTTGATGTGCCGGTCTTAGTTGAGGAATTTTACAGAACCGGAAGTACTTTTAAGTTAGAAAACAGGAAAATTGTAGATGTTCAGAAAATTTTTCATTTAATGGAGCCTAGAAATCTGTCCGCTGCATATAAGTTTTATTGTGGCCGGGATCTTGAAGATGCTCATAGTGCTGAAGCTGATACTATTGCAACTTATGAAATTCTATTATCTCAACTCAAGAAATATGATAAAGACATTAAAAGCGATGTTAGCTTTTTACATGAGTTTACAAAAGACGGTGAATTTGTCGATACTGGCAGAAGAATGGTCTTTAATAAAGATAAAAAAGAAGTATTTAATTTTGGAAAACACAGGGGTAAGCTCGTTGAAAAAGTATTACAGGATGAACCACAATACTATGACTGGATTATGAAAAGTGAATTTTCCGCTCATACCAAACAGAAATTAACTGAAATTAAATTAAGACAAAACTCCTAGCATCTCATTTTATATTTTTATTTTTGAATCTATAAAAAAAAATAATTGAGTTCTAATTTAGTAATCATACCAACTTATAATGAGAAAGATAACATAGAAGATATACTTCATGTAATTTTCTCGCTGGAAAGCAATTTTCACGTTTTGATTGTTGATGACAACTCTCCTGATGGAACTGCTTCTATTGTAAAAAAACTAATTGCTGATACTTATCAGAGCAAACTCTTTATTGAAGAAAGAACCGGTAAACTTGGATTAGGAACAGCATATATACATGGATTTAAATGGGCATTAAAACATCAATATACTTACATTTTTGAAATGGATGCTGATTTTTCTCACAACCCTGCTGATTTACCCAGACTTCTGGATGCTTGTAAAGGCGAACAATATGACATGTCTGTAGGATCCAGATATATTAAAGGTGGAAAAGTAGTAAACTGGCCTTTATCAAGAATTTTTATTTCATACTTTGCATCTGTTTATGTCAGGATAATCACCTGGATGCCGGTAAGAGATACTACCGCGGGGTTTGTCTGTTACCATAGGAAAGTACTGGAAACGCTTGATCTAGACAACATACGCTTTGTTGGTTATGCATTTCAAATTGAAATGAAATTTAAAACCCTGAAAAAGCAATTTAAAATAGCTGAAGTGCCTATTACCTTTGTTGACAGAAAAAAAGGTGTTTCAAAAATGAATAAAGGGATTATCAAAGAAGCTGTTTGGGGAGTTCTTTCCCTACAATGGCAACATCTTAGAGGTAAATTAAAGTAACTTAATAATATATACTAATTACTTTAATTCACCTTTTTTAGTAAAACATTTATTTCATAATATGTATCCAGGCATCTCCAAATTGACCTGTTTCTTCTCTTAATTGATACAACAACTCCATACCTCCACGTAGCGTTTCCGGTTGAGCTATATAAACATAATTAAATCCTCTTACTCTATCATAGATTATCCCTGACTCATATCCTATATTCTGCAGTCTCCTAAATTCAGACTGTGCATTTTCGCGGACAGTAAAAGAGCCCACAACCAAATAATAAAGTTCCTGTTCCGGGCCTTCAATATACTCTAAATCATCGCTATCTACTTCTAAAAAAGAAATCCTGTCAGCATCTGTCTCAACAAAACCCAGCTCTTCTTCTATTTCTCTTATTTGATTAATTAAATCCCTTACTTCTTCGCTACTCTCTTCTATAACTACTTCACTTCTCTGTAACACTAGTTTAATACTGTCAACTTCTTCTTTCAAAACTGCAATAATGCTATCTTGCTGAGCCACTTTCTTATTTATTTCAGCTATGTCATCTTTTTGTGCAACTGCTGTGGTAGTACTTGGAACAGCCTTTTCAGCCCTTCTTCCAAATCGGACACCAAGCATTATTTCATGAGTTGCTCCGGAATAACTAGCTATATTATTAATTGCATGATCATAAGCATAGCCTACTTGAATATTATCATGAACCTGAAAAGCAGCAGAAAAAGTCATTGCATAATCATATCTATAAGAAACCCCTAACCAAAACCAATCTCTGTAGCCCGCTAAAGCATTAATATCTACCTGAAAGGGATTGCCGGATGTTGTCCTAAACATTACCAAAGGTTGCAGACTTATTTTATCTTCCCAAAATCTTAAATCGTAAGAAACATTGAAAAGATAATGCCTCGCAAGTGAGTAACTTGAAAACTCCTTTGTATTTAAGTGTCTTAATTCTGTTTCGATTATTTGAGGTACAGAAAATCCAACATTAAGATCTCTCCAGGAGTAATTAATTCCGGCACCTGCATCAATCGCAGTACTCCTAAAACTATTATTAGTAAGCAAAGGGTCATCTAAATCACGAACTACTATCCTATCATAATCAATATTATTATCCTGAACACCACCGGCAATTCCTACTGATAATCTGTGATCCTCACCCAATGGTAAATGATAAGCGTAAGTTACATAACCGCTAAATCGTTCAAAAATATCAGTTACATCATTATAAAGATACATCCCTAACCCAACTCGTTCGTTTGCTAAAGCTCCATCGAGTGTAATAGTACGTGTTTCCGGAGAGCCTTCAAAATCTGTCCACTGCTTTCTGTATATCAACCGGGACTGCAGGTCACCCGATATTCCGGTGTAGGAAGGATTGTATATAAAAGGACTATAATAATACTGGGAATACAACGGAATTTGTTGTGCACTTAAATCAGTAAACACAAACATATTCAAAATCGCAAAAAGCATGTACCCTTTAAAGATTCTTATGTATGATTTTTTTCTAGTTTTCATTTTTTCAAATTTATTCCTGCCTTTATGGCTCATTTTTAAATTTTTTCTATTTACTTTCAGAAATCTTTATCGCATTATTGAAATACTTCCTTTATATAGCCTGTCTGAATTGTCAAAGCGTATAACATAATAATAAGTACCATCAGGAAGAGGAGAACCATTATATGTTCCGTCCCAATCATTTTGATATGCACTGCTTTGATATACTTCAGAACCCCATCTGTTAAAAATAATAACCTCGGCTGAAGGGTAGGTGAATATATTGCCTATTTCCCAGGTATCGTTATACCCATCACCATTAGGAGTAAATAAATTTGGTATTTCTAAAACAAAATCTTCCAAAACAGTAATTGTAACTGAAGCAGTATTTACACAATTGTTAGAATCAATGACTTCAACCACATAAGTTATCGTTTCGTCAGGAGTGGAAATAGGATTAGCAATTTCAGGATTGTTTAAGAATTCAGACGGTGTCCAGAAATAATTTTCTCCTCCTGTAGCTTCCAACTGCACAGAAAAACCTTTACTTATAATTGTGTCTGGAGTTAGTGTCACAACCGGCAATGGATTTACCTGTATGAATACAGAATCAGTATTACTACAACCAAAAGTATTCGTTACAGTAACAACATACCAACCGGTTTCAGTTACTGCAATCAATGGAGTTATCTCTCCGGTATTCCACTCAAAAGTATAGTTTGCCGTATTTGATACAGACAAGGTAACAGACTCTCCTTCACAAAATTCTTTATCCCCATCTGAGACAATTCTAAATATCGGCTCGGGATGAACAGCAACCTGCTTTGAAATCGTATTCGAACAACCCTTATCAGATGTAACAGTTAATGTTACAGAATAAGTACCGCTTTCCCAGTAAAGGTGTGTTGGGTTTTGTTGGAAACTGACATTTCCATCGCCAAAATCCCAGAAAAATTGGGTTATACTTCCTGTATCAATCATTGAAAGGTTTGTAAAATTCATAGTCTCACCCAAACACACATCTTCATGATCAAAATCAGGAATTGGTAATGGATGAACTTTAATAACTCTTGAAATTGAATGACTGCAGCCAAAAGATGTCGATGCAGTTAATGTCACCTCATAAGTGCCACTGCTCCCATAAGTATGTGTCGGATCAATATCAAAAGACCCGTTTCCATCTCCAAATGACCATGAATATGTTAAATTACCGGACGCAACAGTAGATAAGTTGGTAAAACTAACACTTTCACCCTGACAAACAGATGATGCAATAAAATTAGCTGTTGGAGGATTACTTATTTGAATAGACTTTGTTCTGGTATCTAAACATCCATTTTCACCCGTTACAGTTAAGCTAACATTAAAAGTTCCTATTGTTTGATAAAAATGTTGTGGATTTTCATCTGTTGATGTATTTCCATCTCCGAAATTCCATAAATAAGTCAGATTACCAAAAGTTGAACTTGATAAGTTTGTAAAGTTAACAGTATCTCCATAACAAGTAGAAGTAAAGTTAAAATTAGCTGTAGGAGTCGGATATACAATTACGCTTTGCTGAACTGTATCTACACAACCAAAATTGGAATAAGCTATTAGTGTAACCTCGTAAACCCCTGCTGTATCATATGAATGGATAGGGTTTGAAGATATTGAAACATTTCCGTCGCCTAAATCCCACATATAATTTAAAACCCCTATGGATATAGATGATGTATTGTTAAATTGGATTTGCTCACCTTCGCATATATCAGAAGAAATAGTAAAAGATGCATTTGGCTGTGGATAAATCTCTATGTTTTTGACTATACTGTCAACACAACCATCCAAACTTTCAACTGTCAAAGTAATATTATAAATACCGGGTACAGTATAGATATGGACCGGATTTTCTGAAGTACTGCTGTTTCCGTCCCCAAAATTCCAATGATAATTAATATTTACACCGGCAGAGTCAGATAAATTAACGAAACTAACTTCAGCTCCTGCACAAGCATTTGAAACTTCAAAATCAGCTGTTGGTTGTGGGAAAACTTCAACTTGATTTGTATAAATATCTTCACATCCGTTATCAGAAACTACAGTTAAAGTAACTGTATAAACGCCAGTTGAAGCATAAGTATAAACAGGGTTGATATCTGTAGATTGATTTCCATCCCCAAAATCCCACACAAAACTTAATGCACCTGTTTGTATGGTACTATTGTTAACAAAAATAACAGCTGAACCGTCACAAACATCATCTGCCACAAATAGCGCTTCCGGATTGTCAAAGACTTCTACCTCTATAGTATTTGATAAGCTTTCACAACTATTTGAATCTGTAACTAACACTTGATATTCCCCGGATTGAGTAACTATCAGTTCAAAAGAATTTTCGCCCGGTAGAATATTCCCGGATTCAAACCACTGAAAAGTATAGCCCGGAGATGTTGCCGCCTGAAGAATTACGGAATCTCCAAAACAGAAACTAGTAGAACCTAAAGCCGTAATTTGGGAAACCGGCAACGGATTCACCGTCACTGTCGTTGATGCACTATTCTCGCACCCATTCGAGT
>REEL01000074.1 GCA_007695095.1 Chitinophagaceae bacterium
ACAAGGGACTTAGATGTTTTTGAGGATAAAATGTTTTGTTAAGGGGGTATTAAAACCAAAGTGGAAGACTTGTTTTTTCAATTCTAAGATAGGCTAAAATGCTATTGTAATTCTAAGATAGAAATATAAGAGTGCAAAAATACTTAAACTAAACAAGCAAATTAGAGAAAAAATTCGGTATTGTTTATTTGGTTGAAAAGCTAAGGGTATGTTATTACCGGTTACTAGTTTGAAGTTAAACCATGCTAAGATGGGTGCCGAAAGGAAGCTGAGTCCAGCAGCAAAATCTACGAGAATAGTAAACGAGCCGCTCATAAAGTATAAGATCAATAAAGAAAAGACAGGAATGAGAAAAAGCGAATAATTATAGACCATTTTTCTTTTTATACTGGGTAAAATATGTTCTGATGGAAATAAAGAGTAGAGATGGGAGATAACTCTTGGGAAGGCGTCTGTAACTGCTAAAGTGGTAGATAACATAGCAGTAAATGCTGCAATTGAAATCAAAGGTTTACTCCACTCACCTAAGGTGTTGCCATAAAGCTCAACCAATTGAGCTGAAAAAGTTACACTATTACCTGAAAAGGAGGTGCCTGATCCATACATTATAAGCGCTCCTAGAAAAAAGAATAAAAACCCCATAACAGCAGCAATTATATACCCTGTATTAAAATCGAATAGTGCTTCACGTACATTTATTTCATATCCACTTTGTCGGGATTTTTCCCTTACCCATATTGAGTGCCACACAGATGCATCAATTGGTATAGGCATCCAACCAATCAATGCAACAATAAATGCCAATGCACCAATATTGAAATAAGAGGGGGTAGTCTCATTAATAACATTGGTTGCAGGACCGGACCCAAAAGCTAAAAGAACAGCAAACAGGGTTCCCAAAGAGAGAATGCTTATGATTAATTTCATACTGGTATCCAATGCTTTATATCGGCCGAACCACAGTAGAAACATACACAAAATTAGGATAATTGCACTCCATACAAAATTACTATATCCCATTTTGAATAATTGTTCAGCCAGACCTGCAGTTACGATTGTTACAGCAGCCTGTATTATAAACATGGTTCCAAAGGTGATGAAAACATAAATCCAATAAGGTGCTTTACCTAATTTTTTGTATCCGCTGATAAGGGTGGATTGGGTAGCTGCAGCGTATCTTGGACCAAACTCCAAAAAGGGGTACTTGGTAAGACAGGCGAATAAAATGACCCACCAAAGGCCGAAACCAAAGTCAGCACCAGCTCGCGTTGCCTGTACCAGGTGTGAGACTCCAATAGCAGCTCCAGCTAGCAATAATCCGGGACCTAAGGTTTTCTTTATAGAAAGTCTCATGTCTGATTTTTCATAAAATAATACACAAATCTAATGTTTTCAAACGAAAGTCCTCTATTGAATTGAATAAGTGAGTTTCCCTGCAGTTTTTATGATAATCTAAAGTTAGACATGTATGAGCTTTTTATTCATTAACTTTGTACTCAAAATAATTTATACTCATGAGTAAAAATAAAGTTGTTAAAGAATCTAAAATTGAAATTTCTGTAGGTCTTGACGAAGAACAGGTGCCATCAAGAATATTGTGGAAGGCTGAGGATAATCCGGATGCAAAAGAGGATTTAGAGGCAAAGGGGATGTTTTTATCGTTTTTTGATAAAGAGAGTCGAGATACTTTGCGAATTGACCTTTGGACAACCGAGTTGCAGGTAATGGAAATGGATAGGATGGTTTATCACACCTTAAAAGGTCTTACAGAAAGTTACTTTAAAGCTACCGGAAATGAAGAATTAGCTTCTCAGATGATGCAATTCGCTCAATACTTTGGAGAAAAAACTGAAGTATTGCCGCCTTCAGATTCCAATAAAAATTCTTAACTGAAATGGTAAAGAGCCCTGATAATAATGAAATTATTATGCGGTTAACCGCTCTTTGGGCTTTTACCGAAGCAGGGCTTGGAGGAGTTTTACATTTATTCAAATCTCCATTCAGTGGCTTAATGCTTTGTGGATTGTCTATTATTTTCCTATCCATGATAGCTAAATATTCAAACTATTCCTCCAGAGTAATTATCAGGTCATTGGTTCTTGTTGTATTTATAAAAATGCTGGTTTCCCCGCATTCCGGGGTAACTGCTTACTTTGCTGTTGCTTTTCAGGGACTTCTGGCAGCTTTTATTTTTGGAACATTTAAAGACTCTAACTTAGCGTTGTACCTTTTCGGTATAATAGCAATGGTGGAGTCTGCCATACAGAGACTGATTGTACTTACGGTGCTTTTCGGAATGCAATTCTGGGAGGCAATTAACGAATTTGGTAATTTTGTGTATCAACTTTTCTTTGATCATCCACCTGAAGGCAATTGGTTTTCGTGGGGGGTAGTCATTGCTTATCTTGTTATCTATGCACTTGGAGGGGCATTTGCTGCATGGTTTTATAGGCGGATATGTAAGAATATTCGCTCCATTGAAAATTCTTACCTACATACTAAAACAGTCACAGCATTACATCACTCTTTACCTAAAATTAAAAAGTCAAAGAAAAGGAAATGGAGTAATTATATTTTACTTTTAGTGTTACTCGGATTTACTATATATTTTTCGTCCACTATTTCAGATTTATCCGGTGTGTTTTACATCTTACTTAGAACTATCCTAATAATTATTGTTTGGATCTATATCATCAATCCGCTCCTTTTATTAGGACTAAAAAAGTTTTTGAAAAAACGCTTTGTTGAAGAAAGAGAGGGAGCAAAGCAAATTCAATCCTTGTTTCCTTGGGTTAAAAAAATACTATCAGAGGCTTGGGCAATGGCTTCAGGTAAATCCGGACTTGCAAGATTCGAAAATTTTTTAAGCTGGACATTTTACTTCATTTTAAATAAATAGAACGGTCTTAGCTTTATCATATTCACCTTTTAAATTTTTTACTGTCACAATTTTCTCAAAGCATTTCTAAATTAGGAATATTGCAGTACCTTTGTATCCCGTAATGAATCAAAATAAATCCATGGCTAAATATATATTTGTTACGGGCGGTGTCACTTCATCTCTTGGGAAAGGAATAATTTCTGCTTCACTGGGCAAGCTCCTTCAATCACGCGGTCTTAGCGTAACTATTCAAAAATTTGATCCCTATATTAATGTCGATCCCGGCACATTGAATCCTTATGAACACGGAGAGTGTTATGTTACGGATGATGGTGCTGAGACTGATCTTGATCTCGGCCACTACGAACGTTTTTTGAATATCAATACTAGTCAAGCCAACAATGTAACTACTGGGCGGATTTATCAGACAGTTATTTCAAAAGAAAGGTCAGGGGACTACTTAGGAAAAACAGTTCAAGTAATTCCTCACATTACTGATGAAATCAAACGAAACATTAGTTTAATGGCTGAAAAAGGAGATTATGATATTATAATTACGGAACTGGGAGGAACTGTTGGTGATATTGAATCACTTCCATTTATTGAGGCTGTAAGACAATTCAGAAATGAGGTCGGTCCTGAAAATTGTTTGGTTATTCATCTTACTTTAATTCCATATCTTAAGGCAGCTAAAGAGTTGAAAACTAAGCCAACACAGCATTCCGTCAAAGAATTACTTACTTATGGAATACAACCAGACATTCTAGTTTGTAGGACAGAGTATGAATTGTCGGATGAGATTAGAGCTAAATTAGCACTTTTTTGTAATGTGCCACAAAAAGCAGTTATCGAATCAATTGATGCACCAAGTATATATGATGTTCCTCTTTTTATGCATAAGGAAGGACTAGATAAAATTGTCATCAGTAGATTAAAATTGAATGCTGCTGAAAGTCCGGACCTGGGGGTCTGGAAAATTTTTCTTAGTAAATTAAAAAATCCGTTGAACTCCGTAAAAATTGGTTTAATCGGAAAATATAATGAGCTTCAAGATGCTTACAAATCAATTTACGAGTCATTTATTCATGCAGGCGCTGCCAATGAAACAAAAGTAGAGGTTGTTCCAATTCACTCTGAAGATATTGAAAAAGATAGCTTTGATTTTTCGAGATTAAAATCTTTCCATGGCTTTTTGGTCGCACCCGGTTTTGGAGAAAGGGGTATAGAAGGTAAATTGAAAGCTATTGAATATGTAAGAAAGAACAAGATTCCCTTTTTTGGGATTTGTCTCGGTATGCAATGCGCTGTAGTTGAG
>REEL01000075.1 GCA_007695095.1 Chitinophagaceae bacterium
CTCTGTAATTTCATCATATTGCTCATAGTTTTAGCTGTTTGTATCATTTCAACAATGTACGCTACCCCCTCTCCGCTCTTTCCTATTTCCAATCCGAAAGCTTAAAATGCTACATTTTTTTCCTAAATCACGAATTGATGATTAAAAATAAGAATTTTTCTTACAAAAAAATTGAATAAAACTTAATGTTGAATTGAGTAAATCATGTCACTCCTTCAGACTTGACTTTTCGTCATGTATTATTGCTATGATCTTATCACCCTTTCAGGGTTAGACTTGGTAAAGCTCAAATATTTGACACTTTTGAGGATCTCCGGAAGGAGGACAAACTAATAAAGCCTGAAGGACTGAAATAATATAGTTCGTGTTTTTGTTTAATACAGAACCCTAAAAGGGTGATATAGTTTTTGTTATGCTGCACCCCTATCTTTCGGATTTGTAATCCAAAGCTAACAGGCTAAAATATGCTTTCTCAACCTCAAAGTCACAAGTCCTTCGAAACATGGCTTGACTACTGACTTTAAGCCAGAGAATATCTTCATGTTCTGTCATGCAGTTTGAAGTAAATTAATTCCTGATAATTCTTGTCCGATTTGATGAATTCCGCTTAATATCTTTTTAGTTTGTTTGGCTGATGGCTTTTTCTTTCCGGAAACATATTGAGAAAGTAAAGTAGGGTTCATACCAATTTTTTCAGCTAAAAATTTAGCGTTTATCACTTTATAATATTTGAAAAACTGCTTAAAGTCAATTTCAAACTTTATGTCATTCGGTTCTATTTTAACTTTTTCATCTTCAAAATAAAATTCAGTTGCTTCATATGCTTTGTTTATCAATTCAGGAATTGATTGACCGGTTGTGAAAATTGGATAATCCTCTGAATAAGCTGAAAAACCGGTATTTGTTTTCTCAACAGTCAATTTTATTTTCTTTTTAACCATAATCTTAATTTTTAATTCCAGCGTCTTTTAGAATTTTCTTTTCTAAACCTTTACCCATTTCTTGACTTCCGTGATTTGGAAATATAATTATTCCCTTCTTGGTTTCGTGCCTCATTTTAACATGTGAGCCTTTTTGAGAAACCGCATACCAGCCATCTTTAGTCAAAATTCGATAAAGTTCGGAACATTTCATTCAGTTTCACTTTAACCTATACTACAAAAGTAAACTATTATTTACTTTTAAACAAAGTATTTTGTAAATGAAAAGGAAATTTTTCCCCAGCTCTTTCGGATTTGTAATCCGGAAGCTTGAAAGGCTACATTTTTTCTCTCAACTACCAATTAACGAATTAAAAATAAGGATTTATTTGAAGAACAGGTTTGGAGTATATGTCACAGACGGACGCTTACGACAGAAGATGCAGAAGATATTAAAAAATTTTGCTATCTTATGATTTTTCGATGGGATGGACATTTTCTTTTTCGATGTATTCGGAGATAGTTTCGTATTCGTCTGCATCAACAAACTCAAGATATTTGTAGGTGTTTACATTTTTCCAAAGCTGATGCTGTTTAGGGTAAAGTTTTTTATTTGGTTCTTTTCCCAAAATAAAACATTTGCTGTTGCTATTATCTCGCCGGATTGCATCAATCAATGTTATTTGCCGGGTCACATCAGATTCGAGATTGGCTTCTCTTTTATTGAAGTTTAATGTTTGACCGGTTACATACATTCCGTTTTTACCAATAAAATCTATATGGATTGATGGGAGAATAAGGTTTTTAAACAGTTTTGGAGTAATATCATAATCAGTATTCACACGGTCTTTAATTTTGGGAAACAATAACTCACGGGTTTTTAAAATAATGTCCTCATCCTCATCAAGTAAATTTTTGTGCGAAATAAATTCTCTCTCGTCAACCAATTTTTGAAACAGGGTATTAAATAGTTTTTTTGTGAGTTTGACATTAATAGGATATGGCTCTGAAAAAGAAAGCAGATTTTTATTGTATTTAGATAAATAACTTATCGCAGGTTCCGAGACCATATCAGCAACAATGATATTTTTAGGGAACAAACTTTCCTTATCCTTTTCTACCCGTTCTTTATCTTCCTGAATAGACCTTGAAATGCTCTGTAAAGTCAGCTTAAGTAAACTGTATGCGTCTTTAGGCAGTAATTCCTTAATGACATCCAATTTGTGTTTAGCATAGTGAAAATATACCTGCTTTTCATCACGCATAAGCAACCCTACCGATAGCTTTTCTTTTGATTCGGGTCTGATGGGTACGTATAAGATGGAATAAAACGGTTTCATGATGTAAAAGCTGTATTTATGTGTTCTTTAAAAGTGCGTTCACAAATTAATAACCAATCTTTTGTAAATAAATTGTTTTTTAATTTTTGCTTGATTTTATCAACAGAAACATCCCACTCTAATGGGATATAAGAAAGAATTTCATCTGTATGATTTACGCAACGCTTAATACAAAGATACATTTCTTGTATCAATATATCCAAATTTGCTTTTTCGGTTTGTTTTCTGCTTAAAATGTGTTTTATAGCCTTATGGTACAAAATTGAATCTTCTAAGGTAAGTGGTGCTAATGGTTGATTAAAAGTCCCACTGTTAAAACAGCTTTCGTGGTCTATTGCCATCACATGATATTTTTTGTGTTTAGGCTGAATTAAAAAATTGGGGTTATTAGCAGTTCTATCTTCATTTGCCATCCAAATATCAAAAAGTGCAAGTTTCAGAAAATCATTTACATCAGCAAATTTTGATTTTTCATAAGATTTGATGCTCCCAAAAAAATGATTAAACTCTATAGCGTCTTTAAAAAAATGAGAGCCAATACAAGGGAGTCTAAAAAATGCTTCCTGAATTTGAGTATTGTTAAAGTGCCGAACATGTTGTGGATCAACATCTACAATGGCAATTTCCGGTGTGTTAATTTTCCAGATTTTTAAAAAATAATGTGCTATCAACTCAATGGCAAGACGATCACATGGTGTTTGAGCACGGTTGTGTTTAACTACATACGTATTGATATCATCACATAGAGATAAAATGGGATAATTTCTTGTTTCCCTGAATTCAAATGCATTGGTTAATGTATTTACTTTTTTGGGTTCGGTTAAAATCATCTCCAAGTTTTTGCTTTAAATGTTTAATTACTATATCTTCATCTTATTTAATAACCTTTTCCAAACCTTCTTTCCTATTTCCAATCCGAAACCTAAACAGGCTAAAATTTTTTTTCCTCAACCACCAATTAATGATTAAAAATAAGAATTTTTTGAAGAATAGGTTTGGGAGTATATGTCCCCCACTGTTCGTAGCATCCTTGCTACGAACAAGACAAAAAGCCGTTATATTCCCCCGCTCTTTTGGATTTGTAATCCGAAACTACATTTTTTTCTCAACCCCCAACCACCAATTAAACAAATAATATCCCGGCTTTTTTAAATATATTTTTCAAAACATGTGAAAGCGATTCCTCATATTGAGCATTTTTCTCTGCTTTTCTTTTATTGATTATACTTCCTCTTTAAGCATTAAAATACTCTGCAAAGTGTTTTACATCTTCATTTTACTTATTTTTCATACCTTACATATGTTAAGTGGCATCTCTTTTGCCTTTTAGCTATTATATTTTTTAACTAAAACTATTATATTATGAGAATCGCAGGAATTATTCTATTAGTAATTGGCATTGTCGGATCCGCTATATTTGGCATTCAGGCTATTCAAGATTCAGAAACCTTTAGTATATTAGGAATTGATATTGGTGTTAGTTCAGCTAACTGGACTCCCGTTATTATAAGTGGAATCTTGTTGATATTAGGACTGGTATTAATGTCCATGGCAAAGAGGCCGCAATAACACTTAAAACAAAAAAGGAAAATCAAATGATTTCCCTTTTTTAAAGCAATTTCTTGTATACTATTTGATTACTTTAACAGTATTTAAATGATTCTCTCCTTTGATGGTCATCAGATATACCCCATTATTTAAATCAGTTACATCCAAACGATAATTTTCACCTTCTTTCCATAACTCGCTGCTTATAACTCTTCCATTCAAATCATATAGCATAATCTCCATAGGAAAACTCATGTTTGATTTTGCACGTATATTTATAAAATCAGTTACCGGGTTGGGGTAAATATCTATGTTTTGATTAGCAATTTGACTCGTACTATTAATGATAGTTTCTACCGAAACTTCAATTTCATCTGAATTTGAACAACCATTTGCATCTGTTAAAGTTACACTAAATACGGTAGTCTCCTCAATCATAGCCACCGGATTCGCAATAGTTGAGTCACTTAGGAATTCTCCCGGTGACCAAACAAAATCACCATCTCCGGAAGCATTAAGCTCTATTTCTGCAAGTGCATCTATATACTTGTAAACTAGCGTGTCATTTCCTGCATTTACTGCCGGTAAATCATTTATATTAATTGTTAAAAGAGCACTGTCAACACAAACGCCATCATCATATATATACTTGACTTCAATGCTGTTTCCGGGATGCACCGTTGGGTTGAATAAAGCTGTTGGAATATCATTCACAAAATATATTCCGCCCTGTGGTGTACCGCCCGAAATTGGAAAATTCTCATCAACTCTGCAAACCTGATTATCATATACCAAACTAACATTAGGCCTTGCAAACACATTAAACTCAATTTCATCTTGTCCAATCAGACCATTGGCATCTTCTACTATTACTGTGTATGTACCTTCATAAGAAGAATGTGCATTAAAAACCATAGGTTCGTTAACACTGATTAAAGTTCCACCGGCATTAAACCAGCTGTAAGTATAAGGCTCAACTCCACCACTAATTATTAATTCTGTACCTACAAATGTAGAGTCCATTTCACAAGCATCAACATCCGGTCCGGCATCTACTAAAAGAGTTCCTAAAACTTCTACTGTCACATCATCAGTAGATACACATCCGTTTTGATCTGTCACCGTTACATTATAAGTCGTTGAATTAGTGGGAGATGCATAAGGGTTCTCTGCTGCAGGATTTGATAAGCTGGCAGATGGTGACCAAATATAGGTGTAAGGTGCTGTACCCCCTGTTGCCAAAGGCTGATTCCCTATTTGAATACTATCTCCACTACTTATAGATACATCCGGTCCGGCATTTACACTAGGGTTATCACCAATTACCAGTTCATAAAAATCTTCTATTAGCAGCGTTTCTGTAATAGGAATACCCATAAAATTTCCACTGGCTTCTACTTCAAAAGAAATATCATAAGACCCTGTATCAGCCAATGTGGGAGTACCGGATAAAAAGATACAATAAGGCGTATTCGGAGTAAAAACACAGTTAGCAGGCTCACATTGATAGGTAAAGCCCGCAGGTAAACCAATTACATTTGTCAATGTAACTGTATTAATTGTTGCCCCTTGAATTTCATCATCCACTATTATTGTAACAGTCTGTTCGTAGAGTACCCCTACACAAGCAGGTGGAATGTTGACCGATGAATCCGGATAAATACCCGGCATGGTATATTGCGGATCAGGCGTACACACCTGAGCAAACATTATCAATGGAAATAATAATAATAAAGGTGTTAGCAAAAGTTTTTTCATATAAAATTGTTTTAAGTAAATATATCCGAGCAAATTTAATATTTTATTA